>CAKPUJ010000031.1:0-14956 GCA_934191645.1 uncultured Veillonella sp.
GGGCTAGTCTAATTGATGTGGGAACAGGAGCTGGTTTTCCTGGCCTTCCCTTGGCTATCTATAATAGGTCCTTGAAGGTTACTCTTTTTGATTCCCTTCAAAAACGCCTCAATTTTCTTCAGTCTGTGGTAGATCAGTTAGGGTTGGATAATGTAATAACCCTTCATGGACGAGCGGAAGACTTGGCTCATAAATCTGATTACAGAGAAACCTATGATGTGGCAACAAGCCGGGCTGTAGCTCGCCTCCCTATCCTTTTGGAATGGACCCTTCCCTATGTGAAAGAAAATGGCTATGTTATAGCCCTAAAGGGGGCGGCCTATGATGATGAAATTAAGGAAGCTAAGCATGCCTTAGAAGTTTTGTGCGCTAATCTAGATAAGACTCAACCTATTAAGTTACCTGGCCTAGACGATAAGCGTGCTGTCTTATATATCAAAAAATATAAGGCCTGTCCTAAAAAGTATCCTAGAAAACCAAAGGAAATTAAGGATAGCCCCCTATAAAAGACTAATGAATTATAAAATAGTCCCTAAGATATCTTAGGGACTATTTTTTTGACCGAAAAGACATAGTCTATATTGGAATAAATAACAAAATTAAATTGTAAATATACAAAATATTAGATAGAGATAGGATTCAACTAGGTAAGAGAAAGTGAATTAAAATCATTAATTAGTCGAAAGAAAAATGAAATTAAAGCAGAAAACATCATATATTTAATGAATAAATAAAAAGGGGTCTTTATTTATCTATTTAACTTTCTTATTGATAAACTTGTTTGAAATTTGATGGGAATAAAAAGAATCTTAGAATTATATTTATAAAAATATATAAACTGTGATCTGTAAAAATAGAAAAGAAAAAGATTGTGGAATGTAGAACCATAATTTTAAATAGATGGATAAATTTAAGTAACATGTTAGGATAAGTAAACTAAAAAGAAGGATAAAGATAATAGATTAATTAAAATTTATAAGTAATATTAATTAATAAAAAGGGTATTATTAATTTTGTAGCAAAATTCTTACTACATCTATTGTAATAATTATTACTAGGTCTGTTGAAAGGATTTTTACTACTAGTATTGATCTATGTTTAGGGAATTTTTAAATAAGATATCTATTTATTTAAAATTTGTAGTTTGTTACAAGATAAATATTAGTATAAATTAAGCGAGACACTTTACTATGTTTTTTGAATAAGTCCCCTACCCAATCAAGGTTACTTGATCGATATATATTCCAACTATTAAAATAATTCTTTGATTTGAAATTGTTTCACGTGAAACAATTTAGTAAACATATAGATGGAAATTTGATATGTTTCACGTGAAACATATTAAAAATAAAGTAATAGAATAGAAAGTCCTTACAAATAAAATAAGTAGAATAAAATTAAAAAATAGCTGTTAATTTTATGAAAAAATAAGAAGTTATTAATTAGAAAAAAGCTTAACTGTGCTATAATATAAGAGCTATATAGATTCTTATTAAGCTTAATGAGCGAGGTGAACATAGTGGGTAAAATTATTGCCATTACTAACCAAAAGGGTGGCGTTGGTAAAACAACTACAGCTGTTAATTTAAGTGCATGTCTAGCTGATGCTGGTAAAAAAGTTCTTCTTGTAGATTTAGATCCGCAAGGTAATGCTTCTTCTGGTTTAGGCATTGATAAGGATAGTCTTGAACAATGCATGTATGATGTCCTTTTGGATGGCGTTACTATTAAAGATATTATTGAACCCACTATGTTAAAAAAACTATTTGTCGCTCCTGCTACTATTCAATTAGCTGGTGCAGAAGTGGGATTAGTAGAAGTTGTTTCACGTGAAACAAAATTAAAAGAAGCTTTACATTTAATCAAAGATAAATATGATTTTATCATTATAGATTGTGCCCCTTCCCTTGGACTGTTAACGCTAAATGCACTTACAGCTGCAGACTCTGTTATTATTCCAATACAAACTGAATTTTATGCCTTAGAAGGTGTCAGTCAATTGATGAAGACGATACAGGTTGTTCAAGGCACAACAAATAAGAATCTTGCTTTAGAAGGTGTCCTTTTAACTATGTTTGATGGGCGGACTAATTTATCCATCCAAGTAGCTGAAGAAGTTAAAAAATATTTTGGGACAAAGACCTATAAGACAATCATCCCGCGTAATGTACGTTTGAGTGAAGCCCCTAGTTTTGGTGAACCAGTTATTGTATATGATCCAAAATCAAAAGGTGCAGATGTATATACAAAGTTAGCTAAAGAGGTAATTAAAGATGCCAAAAAATGCTAGAAAGGATATAAAAAAAGGTTTAGGTAAAGGATTAGGGGCCTTGTTGCAAACTTCTGAACAGACCTTTGAAGAAATTAATCAGCAGCAAACTCATGAACTACCACTTACAGATATAGAACCTAATCCAGACCAACCTCGTAAGAATTTTACGGAAGATGCCTTGGAAACTCTTATGGAGTCGATTAAGAATTTCGGCATAGTACAACCGATTGTAGTCCGTAAAAAAGGGAAAAAATATCAAATTGTAGCTGGTGAACGGCGATATCGGGCTGCAAGTGCTCTTGGCTTGGATCAAGTTCCAGTTATTATCAAAGATTATTCTACTGAAGAAGTAACAGAAATTGCTTTGGTGGAAAATTTACAACGGCAAGATTTAGATCCTATTGAAGAAGCCTTCGCCTATCAAAGATTATTAGATACATTTAAGCAAACACAAGATCTAATTGCTACACGTGTTGGTCGTTCTCGATCTCACGTAGCTAATATGATGCGTCTCCTTAAGTTACCAGAAGCAATTCAAAATGACCTCTCTGTTGGCGAGTTAACTATTGGTCAGGCGCGACCTCTCTTGTCCTTGTCCGATGAAAAGACACAGCTAGAAGTAGCTGAAAAAATTAAAGAGGAGGATTTAAATGCGCGGCAAGTAGAAGCTTTAGTTAATTCTTTGGCATCTACTAAAAAGGTAAAAACTAAGAAAAAGCCAACCAAGAAGGATTCTGCTGAATTACGTGCCCTAACTGAACGCTTGAAACTTTCCTTAGGATCTCCTGTCAATATTAAACTAAAGGCTTGTAAGAAGGTACAAGGAAAAATTGAAATTTCCTTTGCATCTGAAGAAGAATTAAATCGTCTCTTGCTCTACATGGCAGCATCTTCAGCAGAGGGAGAATTGTTAAATGATGTCTTTCACGTGTAAGAAGGTGATGTAAGAATGGTAGAAATAACACCACAAGCGAACCGCGTTCATATTGGTTTCTTTGGTTCTACTAATGCAGGTAAATCTACCTTAATCAACCTTTTGGCTGGTCAATCTGTATCACTCGTATCCGATGTGGCAGGGACTACAACTGACCCCGTAAGTAAATCTATGGAAATTCTTCCTCTTGGGGCGGTGGTCATCGTTGATACAGCAGGTATTGATGATAAGACACAATTGGGCCAGTTGCGGATTGCTAAAACTCGTGAGGTAATTCCTAAGGTCAACTTAGGTGTATATGTTTTAAGATCTGATCGAGATCCTAGTCCAGAGGATATGGCTTGGCTTAAAATTTTAGAAACTGCTAAGCTACCAACTGCTCTAATTATTAATGAAGTAGTTGGGGGCCTTAGTGGGCAAGAGTATCTACAAAAACATCCTAACTTAACTGGTTTAGTTACAGCTTTAGGGTATGATGATTTTAGCCAGGGACATAAACGACTCGAGCTATTAGATCTGTTAGGCGGATTAAAACCTATAGGGGCCGAAACAGGCAGGTCCTTGTTAGATGGCCTAGTTAAAGAAAATCAAACCATCGTATTGGTTTGCCCTATTGATTCAGCGGCCCCTAAAGGTCGACTCATCTTGCCACAGGTACAAATGTTGCGGAACATATTAGATTGTCATGCTATGGCCCATGTTGTTCAAGTGGAGCAATTAGACTCATTGATTAAGGCATTAAAGGATAAACCAGATTTGGTTATCACTGATTCTCAAGCATTTGATCAGGTTAATACCATCTTGCCAGAAGATATTCCTTTGACTAGCTTTTCTATCCTCATGGCTCGTTTTAAGGGGCGTTTAAAGGATTTGATTGCTGGTGTAGAGGCAGTTAAGAATCTTAAACCAGGTTCTCGTGTTCTTATCTCGGAAGGTTGTACTCATCGTCGTCAATGCGATGATATAGGAACTGTTAAGATTCCTATGTGGCTTAAAAAGAATGGCTATGAAGGATTACTATTGGAATGGACAAGTGGTGGTGCCTTTCCACAGGACCTGTCCAAGTATGATTTAATCATTCATTGTGGAGCTTGTATGCTCACGCGTCGTGAGGTCTTACGTCGACTCGATGTATCTATTGTGCAGGGTGTTCCTATGGTGAATTATGGGGTGCTTATTGCGTCGCTTCATGGTATATTTGAACGTGCTATTAGTCCTTTCAAAAATGAATTAGGAAACTAAAGGAGTTTTCATGTTAGAATTTTTCCAAGCTTGGATGCTCATCTTTATCGTTCCATTCTTAATTTTATTTATTTACTGCATTCTTTTGCATGTAAAGCTTAATACCTTATCCAAGAAGTATAAGTACTTTATGGATGGTGAGAATGGCGTTAATATTGAACGTAAATTAGCTGTTGAGGTAAAAGAAATTCGGGAAGCTACTGCCTCCTTAGATGATTTATTTGCCCGTCAAGAAATTATTCAAAAAACACAAAGCAATACCTTCCAGAAGATTGGTTTTGTTAAATATAATGCCTTTGAAAATATCGGTAATGATTTGTCCTTTGCCCTTACCTTACTAGATGGCAATAATAATGGTATTTGTTTGTCTTCTATTTATGGGCGTAATGAATCCCGTGTTTTCTCCAAGCCTATCTACCATGGCCGGGCCAGTGTAGCCTTGTCCCAAGAAGAACAGGATAGCTTGAATGAGGCACTTAGTAAGGCTATTACAGAAGAGTCTATGGCACCTAAAGAGGAGCAATAAGAGTATATGAAATTACCAGCTTTTAAAGGGCTCGACCTCTTTAAGATTATTAGCTTCCAAGGGGATCAAGGAACCTTAACCATGTCCCGGAAGAAGTGGAAGATTCTTGGTTTGGTAGGGGCGATTATCTTGCTCTTGGCCATTATCATGACCGTTTGGGGCATTGCTCGGCAGGCGGAAGTAGTACAATTACGTCAACAAACCCAGCTGCAAACAGAGCAATTAAAACTATTACAAAAGAAAACGGATGCTTTGGATAAAAAGTTAGAAACTCTTGATCAATTGGATCAAGAAATCCGTAATATGGTTAAAGGGTCTGAACAAGGAACGCCGGCACAAGGGGGCGGCGAATCTGAAACCCCAAAGTCTCCCAGCAGTGATGATTCAGATAAGGAATTAACACCAGCGCAAATGTCCGCAAAGTTGTCTCGTATGGATGCGCAAATCCAACGACGCTTGGCGTCCTTCTACATGTTGCGGTCCGTCCTCAAGGATGGGGTTGGTGCTGACATCGCTGCTATGCAGAGCGTTAATTTCGCCGCTAGTGTGACTGGTTCTAATACGAGAACGCCTTCTATTTGGCCTACTACAGGTGTTATTACATCTGATTTTGGGGGCCGCATAGATCCTGTTTATGGAGGCCAGTCCTACCATGAAGGGATTGATATTGCTGACGATTATGGCACTCAAGTTGTGGCTACAGCAGCTGGTACAGTTACCTTCGCTGGCCCTACTGATGGTGGCTATGGTAATTTGGTTGAAATTGACCACGGCAATGGTATTGTGACCCGTTATGGTCATAACTCTGTTGTTTTAGTTAGTCCTGGTCAACAGGTTCGCCAAGGGGATGTTATCTCCCTTATGGGGTCCACTGGCAAATCAACAGGGTCTCACTTGCATTACGAAGTTGATGTGAATGGTACTCCTGTAGACCCAATCGTATTCCTACCAGTAAAAAATTAATAACCTATGGTTGTATAAAGGGATTGTATCTTATGGTACAATCCCTTTTGCATTGCTCGTAAATGCCCTATAATAGAAGTAGTATATAGTATTTTAGGAGGTACATTATATGACCCAAGGCTATGTACAAGTGTATACAGGTGAAGGCAAGGGTAAAACTACAGCTGCTATTGGTTTGGCTATTAGAGCCATAGGAGCTGGTAAAAAGGTTCTCTTCTTGCAGTTCATGAAATCAAAAATATATAGCGAGCATAAGATTTTACCTAACCTTCCTAATATCACCTTGGAGACGGTTGGTAAACCTTTCTTTGTTATCAAGAAGGGCATGAAGTCACCTCAAGAATTATCTCGATGGGGTGATGAGGTAGTCGTCTTTGAGGCAGGTCATCCGCCAAAAGACTATGTAGAACTCATTCAGAAAGGCTATGAGTTGGCCCATAGGGCCCTTCAATCTGGGGACTACGATTTAGTCATTTTGGACGAATACAATATGGCTCTTTTCTTTGAACTTATTAGTTGGACTCAAACAGAGGCCTTGTTGCGGGATAGACATCCTGCTGTAGAGGTAGTATTCACTGGTCGTGGTGCTCCGCAGGACCTTATTGATGTAGCTGATTTAGTAACGGAGATGAAAGAAGTTAAGCACTACTACCAACAGGGGGTGAATGCCCGTTTAGGTATTGAAAATTAAGGGGTAATCTATGACCATAGCACTCATTGTGCTACTAGTTATTATTAGTCTGATAGGACTCATTCTTTGTTCGCCTATTTCCTATTCTTTGAATGCTTCCGGTCGTCACCCTATGATGGTTGACCTGTCCGTCAAATGGCTCTATCGCCTCTTTGCCTTCCGCCTTTCCTATGAGGAAGGAGGACCTTTTATAAAAGAGCTCTATATTTTGGGTTCAATGAAAATGGGCAAGGCTCGTGACTACGACGAGTGGTTAGAGAAGAGGATAGAAAAGGAAGTAAAGGAAGAGGATTTAGCAGAGGAAAAAGAGAAAGAGGAAACCCATACAAAATTTGAAGAAGAGGAGGAAGCTTCCTATAAAAAGCGCGTTTCCTTCTCTTCCGATGGCCAGGTTTTGGCTACAGAATATGGGCAAGATTCTTCAGCAGGCAAGCCTTCTACAGAAAGTCATGTTGAGACTCCATCTAAAGAGGATTTATCTGGCCATGATAGTCATCAGGGACAGGCAGAAAAGCCTCAGGATCCTAAGGGTCTTTCCCAAGGCCAGAAATCCGAGAAGGAACGCTTGGATTACTTGTGGTGGAAGCCTTATATCTTGAATCGTGCATTCTGGTCAGCCCTGAGTCGTTTTATGGCCTCTTGTTATAACCATTCCAAGCCACGGTCTATGGTAGTTGAAGGTAAGTTTGGCTTGCCTAATCCTTACTATATGGGCGTATTGGCAGGTATCCTCTATACGCGATGGCCTCAGGCTATGAAAGAGATTGAATTGGATTTTGTAGAGACTTCTTATGAAGGATCTGTTCATATCCAAGGCCGTATGTTCTTATTGGCCTTTGCTTGGTTCGGGCTTCGCTTTATATTAGCAAAGCCTGTACGACAATTATTCAGGGCCACTGGGGCATTTTTCCTCAAGTGGAAAAATGCTAAGTCCGCTAGTAACTAGTAGTAAAATTTTATAAAAAGTAAATAATAGTAAATAATTATAAACATATAATAAAGGCATTTCTCAATTAGATGTAGTACAATACTACTAGATAGTCCCATATGAGACCATCTAATGAGGGCCTAGGAGGTTAATCCATGGACAATACAGTATTGCAAGAGAATCTCGACACTATTTTTGAAAAATTCAAAAATATGATTAAGGTTGAGACTGTAGTTGGTGAAGCCGTTCAAATTGGCGACGCTATCCTCGTTCCTTTTGTAGATGTTACCTTTGGTTTTGGTACAGGCACCAATGAAGGTACTGCATCTAATCCAAAAGCATCCTACGGCGGTGGTGGCGGAGGGGCCAAAATGGAACCGACTGCGGTTCTCGTCATTAAGGGCGAACGGATTGAACTCTTCAATATCAAAGGCAGCGCTAAGTACACAGGCTTTGATCGCCTGATTGGTATGGTACCTGACTTGATTCAAAAATTGCGATCGGACAAGTACATTTACTTGAATGATGAGGCCAAATAGGCTTTGTGAGGTCCTTAATTGCCATTTCAAAAAGTCTGGGATATAATTGTCATTAGTGATTAATGACGCCTTTTAAGGAGGATATACTATAATGAACTTCAAAAGCAAAGTAGCAACACTTTCTCTTCTTGGTACATTAGCAGCAACTGCTATGGTTGGCGCTAATGGTATCGGTATCATCAACATGGCGGAAGCTATTCATAACTATCCTGGTTATGGCGCTTTGGAACTCAAAATGAAAGCAGTTGATGCTGAATACCAACCTAAATACGAATCTGAAATGAAAGCGATTGAAAAGCTTAACGATCCACAAAAGCAACAAGCTCAATACAATGCTAAAGTGGCTCCTATGATGCAACAATACGAAGAAAAAATTGGTAAACTCCAAGAACCAATGATGAAAGATATCTTCGAACGCGTTGAAGCTGTTCGTGTACAAAAGGGTCTTGATGTAGTTTTGGCAACACCACAAGCTATCGTAGCTCCACTTAAAGCTGACCTCGCTATCGTTACTAAAGATGTAATCGACGGTTACAAAAAATAAGATACCTTAACTAGATTCCTTGCTAGTTACATACAAAGAAGACTCCCTTTAAGGGAGTCTTCTTTGTATGTGTATTTAACATTAGTAAAGATATAATTTTCATGTATAGGTCGTAGAAAGAGCGCTATACCTATAAAAAGGCCCCCATGTGAACTGGGGGCTTTTATTTTATTATTTAGCTTTGATGGCATAGATTGGTTGAGAACTATCTTGGCCTTCTACGATAAATTGGTAGTTATCAGAGGCCCCTTCTACGAAGTATTGGAACCAAGTTTGATAAGCAAGGGCCATGAACTTAGGATCGATACCGGCCTTTTGCCAGTAAGGCATTTGATGTTGGTGATCACCTACCCATTGGTAGCAGTCTTGAGTGGCCTCAACCAATTGGTCGCCACCATCACATGGCATGCCATTGACATAGAAGTTTTGGAGGAGGTTGTAGATCATTTCTGCATTGTCCTCTGCCATTTGTTCCTTAGCTACAGTGCCACAGGCTTTGCCGTGGGTTGCGAAGGCATCTAGGATAGCCGTTACTGTAGGAAGGGCTTCTTCCCCTTGCGTAGCATCTAGGAGGTCTTGGATGAAGGAGGCTTCTCTCACAGAGGATACCATGATTTGGTTTTGTAACCAGCCGTGGATGTTCCCTTCATCGATAACTTCTTCTAGGGGAACCTTTGGATCGATAGGCGCTCCGTATGTATCTACGGAAATCTCGTGTAATTCATCAGCAAGATCGCCTACAGCACCGCGAACTTTTTCAAGGATAAGGTTTTCACGGTCCGCAAGTAATTGGATTTTTTTGTAGAGCCAGAAGTGGATTTGACCAAGAAATTCAGACATGTTGTTCTCCTTTGTGGATTGATACTTATGGGATTTAAAAACAGATGTAGGATCCTATCTTGGTGTTAGAAATAGACCTTACATAGTATGAGGGGACAATGGGAGGGTATATTAACGGGCTGAGTTGAGCTTTTGTAGTAAGCTATCTACATCTTCACCATGGATGTTGGCTGCTTGCCAGAGTGGTTCCATGGTAGAGGATGGGCAACCCAAGCAACCCATGCCAATGGATTGGAGGACTGGGATGCAGTTTGGATAGGTATCTACGATTTCGCGAACGATGGTATTAGCCGTAATGAGGTCGCCTGCTTGCAGGCCTTGGGCCTCATCCAGACCTTGGTTACCTTGGCCAGGAAGGACTACTTGCGGTTCTGCTACTGGTGCCTTATGTTCTGTTGGTGCTGCTGTGAGATCACCGATAACGGCTTCTTTGAAAGTTTCTAGGCCGATGCGGTCGATGAATTCACCCATCCGTTCGATTTGAGCATTATCCTTGTAGTAGTTGAAGATGCGGTCTACGAGAGCCAAGACCTGAGCTTCTGTGTCTACATGGGCGATGAGGTCTGCAATACGTGGATGAGCACCACCAGATCCACCAGCATAGACATCCCAGCCTTCTACTTGACCGATTACGCCGATGTCCTTGAGGGCTGCTTCTGTACAGGAGTTAAGGCAACCGGCAACGCCCATTTTTAGTTTGGAAGGTACTTCTAGGCCGATGTATTTTTTGTCTAATTGCATACCTAAATGGATGGAGTCTTGTTTACCTCGTTTACAGAAGGTCATGCCAGGGCAGACTTTCACAGACCGGACACGATTGCGGGTGGTTGGGGCTGGTGTCATACCCAACATATCCCACGCCTTGTCTACATCTTCTGCCTTGAGGCCAGTGATCATAATCCGCTGAGCTCCTGTGACTTTCACAGTGGCATGGAAGGTTCTAGCTACTTGGGAAATTTTATCTAACATCTCTGGCTGAATGAAGCCAGCTGGGATGTGTGGAGTGATTGCATAGGTTCGTTGACCATTGCGGATGCGTTGTAAGTTACCTGCTACTTGAGCCATTTAATAATTCCTCTTATATACACTTTATATACATAATTTTATATATACATTATATAGCAAGCAGGCAGGTAATTGTGTGACCCTGGCTACATAATTTCCTAAAGTTAAGGCCTTCTGTGACCAAAGGGCTCATCTGTGTTAGAATGATAACCTAGATTAAGCGAGGTAGTCATGAAATCCTTATATAAAGAAGTGCAAGCAGGGGCCTTTATTAGGAGGCCCAATCGATTTGTGGTTGTCGTTGATTTAGATGGCCAAGAGACAAAGTGTCACTTACCCAATCCGGGGCGCATGTGGGAACTCCTCTATCCAGGGGTAACCATCTATGTGACGCCACACCCCAAAGAGGGGGCGGCTACCCAACACCGGGTGATTGGTATTGAGCGTGATGGTGTACCCATCATGTTGGACACTAATTATTCTAATGATGTAGCCCAGTATTTAGTGGATCATAAGCTGATTGAAGGCTGGGAGGAATGGTCTGTCTTACGCCGTGAGTATACTGTAGGCAAGAGTCGATTTGACTTACTATTAAGTAATGATCAAGGGCAAAAATTTCTTCTAGAGGTTAAGTCCTGCACCCTATTTTCTAAGAGGGGGGCCATGTTTCCCGATGCGATAACGGAGCGAGGACGTAAGCACCTGATTCATCTCCGTGAATTACAAGAAGAGGGCTATCATACGGGGGTTCTCTTTTTGGTGCAATGGGACCGAGCCCGGTGGTTTTTACCAGACTATCACACGGATTTAGCTTTTGCCCAAACCTTTCAAGAAATTGCGGACCATTTAGATTGGAAGGCCGTGTCACTTGCTTGGGATAAGACCTTTACCCTACCTAAGGTCATAGGCCCTTGTCGCTATCCAGCTGATCTCTTAGGTCAAGAAGCCCATGATAGTGGCGTTTATGCCATGGTCTTACAATTAGAAAAGGCCCAAGACTTGGAAATTGGGTCTAAGGGAATCCTGCATTTTAAAGAAGGTTATTATATTTATGTTGGCTCCGCTAAGGTCCATTTAAGTAAGCGTCTTGAGCGCCATAAGCGCAGGCGGAAGAAGATGCATTGGCACCTGGATTACCTGCGAGGGTCCTGCCATGTTATTGCAGCCCTTCCTATCCGGACATCGGCTCCTTTAGAGTGCCTATTAGCTAAGGCCGTAGAGGATGTAGCTGATTGGTTGGTTCCTGGTTTTGGCTGTTCTGACTGTCACTGCCAAAGCCATCTATTCGGCATGGTAGAAAATCCTATTCATTCAAAAGCTTTCATGGATGTCATTGAAGATTTTTGCATGAATCGTTTGGATCAACTCATCGACGAATAAGGGACTATAGTCTAGGTTAGCTTGTCTAATTCATGGATTAGTCATAAGGGCCTATAAATGGTATAATATACGTTGAATCTTATTGTCTGAAGAAATAAATGAGGTGACACTGTGGAAGAACAATCCTGGAGCCATGGTAATATCCAGCCCGTTCAGATCGACAAGGAAATGAAGACTGCCTATATCGATTACGCTATGTCCGTAATCGTTATGCGTGCTTTGCCTGACGTTCGTGACGGATTGAAACCAGTTCATCGCCGTATCTTGTACTCCATGCAAGAAACTGGCATGACTCCTAATAAACCATATAAGAAATCTGCCCGCCTTGTTGGTGATGTACTCGGTAAGTACCATCCACATGGTGATAGCTCTGTGTATGATGCTACTGTTCGGTTGGCGCAAGATTTTAATACTCGTTATCTCTTGGTCGATGGCCATGGTAACTTTGGTTCCATTGACGGCGATAGCGCGGCGGCTATGCGGTACACAGAAGTGCGCATGGAAAAAATTACGCAAGAAATGTTGGCTGATATCGACAAAGAAACGGTTGACTTCATGCCTAACTATGATGAGTCCTTGCAAGAACCTACAGTATTGCCAGCTAAAATCCCAAATCTCTTGATTAACGGGTCTTCCGGTATCGCCGTAGGTATGGCGACAAACATTCCTCCACATAATCTTAATGAAGTGGCAGATGGAATTATCACTTTGATCGACAACCCAGATTGCACGACAGAAGACTTAATGCAACATATCAAGGGGCCTGACTTCCCAACAGGGGCATTAATTTTAGGTCGCGATGGTATCCGTAAGGCCTATGAAACTGGTCGCGGTTCCATTAAAATGCGGGCCAAGGCAACTATCGAAGAAATGGCTAAGGGTAAACACAAGATTGTGGTTACGGAAATCCCTTACCAAGTTAATAAGGCTCGGGTTATTGAAACCATTGCAGCCTTGTCTCGGGATAAGATCATCGATGGTATCACAGCTCTCCGCGATGAATCTGACCGCAAGGGCCTTCGTATCGTTGTAGAATTACGGGCTGATGTACAACCGGATATCGTTCTTAATAAGTTGTACAAGCACACACAATTACAAGATTCCTTTGGGGTTATTATGTTGGCCCTCGTAGACGGTCACCCACGAATCTTGTCTTTGAAAGAAGTGTTAAACCACTATTTGACACACCGTTTGGGTGTCATCGTGCGCCGGACTCAATTCGAATTGAACAAGGCTGAAGCCCGTGCTCATATCTTGGAAGGCTTGTTGATAGCTCTCGATCATATTGATGAGGTAATTGCTACCATTCGTTCTTCCGCTACGGATGAAGTTGCGAAGAAGGCTTTGATTGAAAAATTCGGACTTTCCGAAAAACAAGCGGTTGCGATCTTGGATATGCGTCTTCGCCGTCTTACTGGTCTGGAACGCGAAAAGATCGAAGATGAGTATAAGGAATTGCAAGCATTGATTGCAGACCTTAAGGCAATCTTGGCTAGCGAAGACCGTCAACGGACTATCGTAAAAGAAGAATTGGACGATATGAAAAAACGCTACGGTGATAAACGCCGCAGTGAAATCACTATCGATACATCCGACCTCGATGTGGAAGACCTTATCGCTGATGAAGAGATGGTCATCACATTGACCAAACAAGGTTATATTAAACGCATTAATGCTAACGTATACCGTAACCAACATAAGGGTGGGGTTGGCGTAGTAGGTATTAAAACTAAGGAAGACGATTATGTAAATCAAATTATGCATGTTCGTACCCATAATACCTTGCTCTTCTTTACCTCTGATGGTCGTTGCTACCGTTTGAAAGCTTACGAAATTCCAGAAGCTTCTAGCCGTAACTCCCGTGGTACCGCTATGGTTAATGTGTTGCCACTCAATGTAGGGGAACAAGTAACTACCATGATTGATTTGGAAAAGATTCAATCTGATGTGAACCTCTTCCTCGTTACTAAGTTTGGTGTGGTAAAACGGACTAATATTGAGGAATTCCGTAACATTCGTCGGTCTGGCCTTAATGCGATCAACCTAGATGAAGGAGACCGTCTCATTTCTGTGAATATCACAAATGGTGGCCAGGATATTCTCATCGGTACAAAGAAAGGGATTGCTATTCGCTTTAGTGAAGAAGATGCACGTCTCATGAAGCGGGCTGCCCATGGTGTACGAGGGATCAAACTCAACACTGGAGATATCGTTGTAGGTGCAGGTGTCTTAGATTCTGACGAAAGTGAATGTCAAGTATTTACTATTTCTGAAGAAGGCTTTGGTAAACGCAATGAAGCAGAAGCTTATACCTTGCAAAAACGCGGTGGTAAGGGGTCTAAAAACTTCAAGATTACCAATAAAACAGGGGATGTAGTAGCTGTAGAAGTCGTTCGAGATGACGATGAAATCATGTTAATTTCTGAACAAGGCAAGATTATTCGCTTTAATATGAATGACATCGCTGTTAAGAAGGGCAAAGCCATTTCCGGTGTAAAAACACAAAACTTAGATACTGGTGATAAGGTTGCATCCATTGCAGTGGTGTCAGCTTCTGAAATGGAAGAAGAAGCTAAGTAACGCGTTTTCCCGTAAGCTAATTACATGATTAATAGCCTCCTGATCTGTATAGTCGCAGATTAGGAGGCTATATTTATATCCAATTTTTGTATCTTCTAATATATAAAAAGTAATTTTAATTTAGAGGAAAATAGTAGTTAATAATAAAAATTATGACCTGGTACCTACTAGATATAGTAGGTAGACAAAAGTTCAAAGATGATGAGTCATAAATGAGTGAAAAAGTCAGTAAAATACTGAATTTAGGGCTTGTCAAAGATATTGATCTAGCATATAATAATGTCACGGCTCGAGAGAGCCTATTAATTTTGTCTTAACTATATGGTAAAGACAAAATTAATTAGAAAAAGATTATAAATAATGATTGACATTTTGTTGTCAAAATGTTATTATAATCAAGTCGCCAGTCGACAACGAATGTTGGAAAGCTGGTGCAGATCTTTGAAAACTGAACAATGTAAGGTAACCAATTCTTAGGAATTGGACATAAGCCAGAGTGCGGGTTTTCATTC
>CAKPUJ010000032.1:0-13767 GCA_934191645.1 uncultured Veillonella sp.
GGAGCTGGCGATAGGAATTGAACCCACAACCTGCTGATTACAAGTCAGCTGCTCTACCAATTGAGCTACGCCAGCATTTCACAAGAGATATCTTATCATCTTGTCACCTAAGCCGTCAATAACTTTTTTATAGAAGCAAATAAGTCCATAAAAAGGTCACTTCGTCTTAGTGCTTAACTAATATACCAAAAGTGACCTTTACTATGCAAGTATTTTTTATTACTATTTTAATTTTTCTGGCCAAAACTTAGATGCAAAAAGAAGACTCCCCTATACACAAGACTTCTACGAGACTAGTGCAATTGATCAGCAGGACGATCGGAAAGCATAATATTCTTTATGAACTTCGTGTTAGCGTCCACTACAAAGATTAAATACTCCTGTTTCTTATTGGGATTGCGGTATTGGTAAACCCGCATATCCTTATGACCGTTAAATTCCTGATAAACCCGCTGAGGACGGCCATAGACAAAAAGCATCAGATAATAGGTGTCACCAATACAGATGCCCCGCCTTGTTGGCGTATCATGGTTGACATAAACCCGATTGATTAAATGATCAGGTCCGGCACTAACAGCATAGTCATCATATCCAATGAAAGAAGAACCATACACTTCTCCTTGTGTCTTCCAGGTTTGATCCCCATCATTGATAAAATGATCGCCAATTCTACGACCTCGCAAGACAAAGTCTTGGTCACTTAAGCGATTCACTTCATACGTATGCATAGCTGTTTTCGGCCCGCTAAAACGAGCCCATGCCTGACCATCTACCAAATCGATAGCGACCACCTTAGAGTCCTTAAAGGTGAAGACCAAGTATTTTCTATCTGCTTGTGCCACGCCCGCATCATCCGATGCCAGACTTTGGGTATGGCCAGGGTCTTCCTTCAAGTCCCATACATAGACGAAGATAATCTCATTAGACTTACTATTCTTCCACATGGCATTAGGTGAACCATAAGAGAAAACCACTTCTCCACGGGAGCTACCCACCCCTATATCACGGATGGTATGTAGATTCTTATCCGTCACATGGAGGTTAGTCAATGTACCGGCCTCATACCAATAGTGACCACTATAATCCAAGAGAGGATCTTCCAATCGGCGACTAGTTGTAGTAGCCCCCGAGTAAACAGTGGCTTCTACACCTGGATAGGTATAGGTCCTAAAGGGTCCCTGATTTACCACACGACTGGGTTCAGGCTTAGGAATTTGATCAATAGATTCACCCAAAGTCCAAGGATCCAAAGCCATATCATACTCATCAATAGGGTCCAAACTTCCCGCCGTATACGAGTTACCAACCTCATCGAGTCGATTAATCTTAGATTTTTTTATAACTATATTTTCCTGCTTGGATTCAGGGGATTCTTGATAAGCTACGATAGCATTACGCTCAGCAAACCATAAGTTAGGTTCCTCTTGCGATCCAATCTTATTAACCTTCATAGCTCTACTAGTCTGCGCCTTGACAGACAAGAGGGCAGCCTTAAGGTCTACAGTCTTAGTTTGGTTAGGGGCTTGATTATCCGCCGATGAACCTACTGTTTGATGGTTATAGCCAGCAGCGACCAAACCGTCCACCCCCTCTGCATAGCTCTGACACAGGGCACTGGATCCCACAGCCAAGGCTAAGAATAGGGTTTTATACAGCCTATTTCCCATGACGTTCTTCCAATCTTGCTCGTAACCAATTAGTCCAATCAGCTAATCCATCTTGCTTTAGGCATGACACTTCAAATACATCTCCACTAGGATTCAGGTTCTTAATATCGCGCAAAGCCTTATCCATATCGAAAGGAACATAAGGGAGAAGGTCAATCTTATTGAGCAATATAGCTTTAGCCTCCTTAAAGATTAATGGATACTTCAAGGGTTTATCCTCCCCTTCTGTAACAGAAAGAACCGTTACCTTTGCATGTTCTCCAATATCGAATTCCGCAGGACATACCAAGTTGCCCACATTTTCAATAATAATCAGATCCAACTTATCCAGGTCTAATTCTTGAAGAGCATTTTCAATCATTTGTGCATCCAAGTGGCAACCCCCTACCGTATTAATTTGTAAGACAGGTACGCCAATAGCATGAATCCGTTCCGCATCCTTAGAGGTAAAAAGGTCCCCTTCGATAACAGCGATATTATAATCCTGAGACAGCTCCTTAAGGGTAGCTTCTAAAAGGGAGGTCTTACCTGCCCCAGGAGAACCCATGAGATTAAATACATAAATATTATGTTTTTCAAACAATTCTTTTAACGAATTAGCAATGGCATCGTTTTTCTCGAGCACATTGGTCATCACTTGTACTTCCATACTGGTCTCCTAATCTATATCAATCGAAGTAACGCGCAATTCCTTACCAGAAGCGGTTTGTACGATACGGCTGCCACACTTAGGACAGACAAATACATACTCTTTTACATCGAACATGGTACCACAGTCAAAGCAACGCCCTACAATAGGCACTAAGTTGATGTCCAACTTAGCTCCTTGAGCAGCCGTCCCTTGGGTTACGGATTCCCAACAAAAGTGCAGGGCATCCGGTTCTACACCACTCATCATCCCTACATCCAACTGAACGGAATGAACCTGACTGGCATCATTATTCTTCATTGTATCGAGGACGATATCCACAATCCCCTCAGCAATTGACATTTCGTGCATGATAGGCCTCATAAACTGCTTCTAACATCATAGTTGTGGTCACTGAACCAACGCCACCAGGTACAGGCGTAATGGCAGAAGCCACTGAGACCACGGCATCATAATCTACATCGCCTACGGTCTTACCGTCTAAATCATTAATGCCAACATCTAGTACAACGACGCCCTCTTTCACCATAGAAGCAGTGATCATATGAGGGCGACCAGCAGCAGCAATCAAGATATCAGCCTTTTTTACATGGGCCGCCAAATCACGTGTTCGAGAATGGCAGATAGTCACCGTGCCATGCCCCTCCAGAGCCATGAGTGCCACCGGTTTACCAATTACCTGGCTGCGACCAACAACAACCACATGCTTGCTAGCTAAGGAAATTCCATAATAGTCCAAAATAGCTAGGCAGGCCTTAGCGGTACAGGGGGCGAAACCGCCCTTACCGGCAGCTACAAGGCCAATATTGTAGGTGGTCAAGCCATCGATATCCTTAGCTGGATCTAACCTATCCAAGAGAACTTCTGTATCAATATGCTTAGGCATAGGCATGAGGGGAAGGATCCCATAAACCTGAGGGTCTTCATTCAATTCTTTAAGAACCGCTTCTACCTCCTCTTGGCTAGTCTCTTCAGGAAGAGCCTTTAAGATAAAACCAAGACCAGCAGCCTTAGCCGTCTTCTCCATAAAGGATGCGTACATACGGGCCCCATGGTCATGCCCTACTAAGAGAACAGCCATGGTCAATTGAATTCCTTGCTCAGCGAGAGCCGCTAATTTATGACATAACTCAGCCTTATGAGCATCTGCTACAGGCTTACCTTTTAATTCAATCATATATACCTCACTAATGTGTAAAGTTTACAGTTATCGTATCGCCTTCATCTACTGTTGCACCAGGGCCTGGGTCTTGATTGACCGCCGTACCCGTGCCGATAGGTTTAAAGTTAAGCTTAGTCTTAGTAAGCCAATCCCGCACTTGTCCTAATGAGAAGCCATCAAAATTAGGCAACACTAAGGATCCATTCTTGTAGGACGGTTCTGGTAGGCTCTGTTGCTTCACGGCCTTAGCCTGAGACTTATCCCGTACAGAAGGAGAAAGTTGGAAGTAACGAACCAGTTGAGAAGCTATATCCCGGAATACAGGGGCTGCAATTTGCCCGCCATAAATGGATCCCGCCGTTGGCGTATCGATAGTGACCAAAATAACAAATCGCGGATCCTCTACAGGGCCAAAGCCTACGAAGGAGGCAATATACTGCCCTGGCAAATAACCACCCGCTTCGGTATTAAGTTTTTCAGCAGTCCCTGTCTTACCAGCGAACTTATAGCCTTCTACCATAGCATGGCTGCCGCCACCAGTAGAGACTTCCTGTTCCATAATATCTTTTATGGTATCAGCAGTCTCTTCTGGAATTGGTTCTCCTGCCTGGCTGTCTTCCATACTTTGGTCCACAGACCCATCAGGGTTGTTAAGGGATTGAACAATATGAGGCTTCATCATAGTCCCATGATTAGCAATGGCTCCCATAGCTTGTACCATTTGCAGTGGTGTAACCGCAATCCCTTGGCCGAAGGACATAGACGCCGTATCACCAGGAATCATATCTGCCGGATCATAAAGGATGCCATCACCTTCCCCTGGCAATTCGATACCCGTAGCCTTGCCAAATCCGTAGCGGCGCACATAATCAGACAGAATATCCTTGCCTGTATCTAGGCCCATACGTACCATGCCCGTATTGAGGGACATCTTGATAATATCCACCATACGGACTATCCCATGCCCTTCCCCATCCCAGTTGCGGATGGTCCGACCATTCACCACGATGGAGCCCGTATCATTATAGGTCGTATTAAGGGTCCACTTACCCGTGGCTAGAGCTATGGAGGCGATAATCGGCTTAAAGGTAGACCCTGGTTCATAGAGGTCTGTCACAGCTGTATTCTTAAAGGCCGCTTCAGAGCTCTTGTAGTATTGATTAGGATCATAGGTAGGACGGTTGGCCATAGCCAAAATTTCGCCGGTCTTGGGGTCCATAATGATAACGCTAGCCCGTGTTGGTTTAACTGTAGCCATCACATTATCCAAGGCCCGTTCGGCAATAAATTGGACTGTCGAATCCACTGTGAGGGTGACAGATTTACCTTCTTCTGGCAAGTACTGTTGCATAACAGACCCAAAAATAGCATTCCCTGCTGGATCAGTCATGACCAGCTCTCTCTGTTCCCCTCCCTTAAGGCGGTCATCATAAACCATTTCAATACCATCTAGGCCCTTATCATCGGTTCCCACAAAGCCCAATACATGAGCCAAGAGATTGCCATTAGGATAGTAACGTTTACTTTCCTCTACATACTTAAGACCATCTAAAGAGTTATCATCTAAGACTTTTTGAAGGGCCCGAGACTTATCGGCATCCATCATCCGTTGAATCCACACAAAAGAGGTATCCTCATTAAGTTTTTCTACTATTTTTTCCTTCGGTAAGTCTACATAAGGGCCGATAAGGTCCGCAACCTCTTCTGGGCTACGATCCTTGAGCATTTGTGGATCCGCATAGAGGGACTTAGTCACCACGGACATGGCCATCGGACTCCCATGGCGGTCATAAATAGTCCCCCGCGGAGACTGAAGCTTACGTTCTCGCTGAACTTGATCCAGATTCTTAGATTCCAACGAGTTTTGCGTGATAACTTGCAGCCAAAAAAGACGACCTACTAACAGTAGGCCTAGCCCTCCCATCAGTATGATGAACCACGCAGTTCGATGGGTAAGGGTTGTGCGCATTTTAGTTAATTTCATGGGTTTCTCCCCTTACTCCTAATCCTTCTAACCGTTTCTTCTTTTTCTCAAGGGCCTCCAAGAGAGCCCCCGCTTCATTGGGTATTCGACCAGACCTCACTTGCTCCAAAAGGTAGGGCATATACGTCTTGGCCTCCTTACCCATAGCAGAAATCAAACGGCCATCATAGTGGAGTTCCCTACTATGAATAGGCATTTGATCCACCAAGTCCAAAAGGCAGTCTCGAAAAGAATCATTTCCCTTTGTAGAAGCATGGGGCTTGCCACAAGCTATAATATCCGCTGCACAAACAGCGGCCAATTGTCTAAAAGCCTCCTTGAGTTCAGCTTGGGACCGATAGGCACCAGACTGAATCTCCTTGCGGACCCACCTAGCAGCATCCGCCTCACCGTGTTGGGCAAAGAAATGGAACTTCATATGTTCCTTAACCAGCCAGGCTACGCGGTCTGCAAAGGCCTTTCCATAGCCCAAGCGCATCAATAAATCATGGGCCAATTGGGCCCCCACATGGTCATGACCCCAATCCGTGAGGCGCCCCTTGCGAACTGCCCTAACGCCATCTAGGCCCTTACCCACATCGTGGAGGAGGGCTCCCCAGCGTAGGATAGGATCCGGCGCTATTTCTTGTACAGCCACCAAGGTATGATACCAAGCATCAAACTCATGAAAGTCTTTCTCTTGCGGTAGGTCTACTAAGTGGGATAATTCCGGCAGTATATCAATAGTTCGAAGAACCTTTCCATCATTATAGGTGCATTGGCAAGAAGCCAAGCCCGATTGCACTAATATATCTAAGCCCTTAGCTACAGCTGGTTCCAAAAGAAGTTGATCCAGCTCACTCCGCACCCGTTCCAAAGATAGGCCAGACACACGATCAAAGGCTTGAGGCATAGCCTCTAGAAGGGACTTGGTAGGCAAAAAATCTAATTTGGTCACAAAGCGACAAGCCCGGAAAAGACGCAATGCATCCTCTCGAAAACGATCCACCGGATTACCTATGGTTACAAGCCGTTTCTTTTTGAGGTCTTCTTGACCTCCTACTAAGTCGATGATACGACCATCCTTATCTATGGCCATACCATTGACAGTAAAATCTCTTCGTAGCACATCTTCTTCTAAGCTATCCGCATATTCAATCGCTTCTGGTCGATGAGCATGGGCGCCATAAAACTCTCGGCGATAGGTAGCCACTTCATAGGTCTTATGATCTACGCCTGCAACGACTACACCAAAGGCCTTGCCCACTAAATTAGCATGGCTAGCACCTGCTTGTGTAAGAATCTCTATAACCTGATCTGGATGTGCTGCAGTAACAATGTCAAAGTCATGAGGTTCTCGCCCCATAAGGAGGTCCCGGACGGCACCGCCTACTAAGTAGGCCTCATAGCCAGCCCCATTGAGCCAAGTCAAAATCTTTTTTGCCCCTTCCATGGGAACCTCCTTTCTCGTACACACATTAATACTATTTTATTGTACTACAAAATGACTTTTCTGACTTGGTCTTTACCCCCTTTGTAAAAGAGCCATAAAAATTCACAAAAAAGGGACTAGGACTCTAGGCCGACCTACTTATAGAGATCGCCCAGAGTTCCTAGCCCCTTTCGATGGAGTGTTAGAAGTCTATGCCTTCAATTAGCCCAAGATAGCTTTCATGTCAGCTTCTGGAGTTGTAATTGGATGCAAGTTAAATTTATCTACCAAGATGTTAAGAACATTGGAAGAGAAGAACTTAGGCAAGGATGGGCCGATGTAAATGTTGCGGATGCCCAATGCAAGCAAGGTCAACAAGATACATACAGCTTTTTGTTCGTACCAGGACAATACGAGTGTCAATGGCAATTCATTTACATCACATTCGAAAGCGCCTGCCAAAGCAATAGCTACTTGAATAGCGGAGTAAGCATCATTACATTGACCCATATCGAGGATACGAGGGATGCCACCAATTTCACCGATGTTAAGGTCGTTGAAACGGAATTTACCACAAGCCAAAGTCAATACAACAGTATCTTTTGGTGTTTGTTTTACGAATTCAGTGTAGTAGTTACGGCCTACTTTAGCACCGTCGCAACCACCAACCAAGAAGAAGTGTTTAATAGCACCAGCTTTTACAGCGTCAATAACCTTGTCAGCGATACCCAAAACAGTACCATGACCAAAGCCAGTTGTTACTTCATGACCACCGTTAATACCTGTGAATTCTTGAGCTTCTTTGTAGCCGCCCAATTCAATAGCCCGTTCAATAACAGCAGAGAAGTCTTTTGTGCCATCAGCTTTTTCTTCTACGTGTGCACAACCATCGAAACCTACCATATCTGTTGTGAAGATATTAGCCTTGTAGTTTTCTTTTGGTGGCATAATGCAGTTAGTAGTGAATAAGAAAGCGCCTGGTACGTCAACGAATTCTTTTTGTTGGTTTTGCCAAGCTGTACCGAAGTTACCTTTCAATTGAGGATGTTTCTTCAATTCAGGGTAAGCATGGCAAGGAAGCATTTCGCCGTGCGTATAAATATTAACGCCTTTGCCATCAGTTTGTTCCAACAATTGGTTCAAGTCGTGGAGGTCATGACCTGTTACTACGATGAATGGACCTGGTTCAATTGTCAAAGGAACAGTTGTTGGCACTGGAGTACCATAGGTTTCAGTGTTAGCCTTGTCAAGGATAGCCATGCATTTCAAGTTAACTTGACCAAATTCCATCAAGAGGTTAAGCCATTCTTCAGCGGAATGTTCTTTAGCGAATTCAACAAGGCCTTTAATGAACCAAGCATCAACGTCTGGATCATGGAAGCCGAGACGAGCTGCATGCCAAGCATAGGCTGCCATACCGCGCATCCCCAAGAGAAGTGTGGAACGAAGGGATACGATATCTTCATCGCCTTTCCACAAGCCTTCCCAATCGATGTTTTGTGCAGCACTATCCACTTTTGCATGGTAAGCATTTACTTCATCGATGAATTCTTGTACCCGTTCTTCAGAGAAGTTAACGTTTGTTACGCACATGAACAAGCCACGCATCAAATAATCAACGCCTTCTTTTGTTTGACCTTTCACGTCCAAAGCGCGAGCCAAACCAACCAAAGCAGCGGTCAATTCATCTTGTTTATTAGCAACTGGTGCAGTTTTACCACATACACCTTGTACAGTACAACCATTAGGTTGACCAGTTTGTTCACATTGGAAGCAGAACATATTGCTCATAATATTCCTCCTATTGCTGACATCAGCAAAACATACAAAAACCTCATGTTAGTCCTTCTTAGGAGAACCTGTTTCTATGAGGTCTCATCATTTACAAACACAGTATATCCTATTAGAAGAATCAAATTATGTAACTATGGCTACATTTTTAAAATATTTTTTCTTTTTTTGGTATATAATAGCAAAAGAGAAGTATTTTCAATTACACAGTAATATAACTATATTTATATCTTACGAACTAGCATAGGAGGTCCTTATGAAAGCAACTCAAGTAAGTACCCTAATATCTGATTACGCATCCACTCTACTTGCCTCCCCCCTCTTCCATGGCTTCACGGAAGAGAACTTGAGGAACTTTTTCTCACACGCAGAGCTCTTGGTCAGAGATTATAAAAAGAATGATTTCGTCGCCCTTTCTGGGACACCTATGGAGGGCCTAGGCATTATCTTAGAAGGAGCCCTCCTCATCACCAGAGAAAATGTCATGGGGCAACGGGTCATTATGACAGAGTTCTACCCTTCCCAAATGTTTGGGGAGGCGCTTATCTTCTCCCACCAACCCCTCTGGCCTGCGACTATTAAAACAACCAAAGCTAGCAAGGTTCTATTTATTCCAATCCACGCCTTCCTAGAGGCTCTGCCAAAATGCCAAGTCTGCCAAACCACCCTTTTGGCTAACCTCCTACGCGATCTATCTGATAAGACCCTCATTCTGACCCGCAAGGTACACTACTTAACCCTTAAGGGCATGCGGCAACGGATCTTTGCCTACCTATCTGATATCTACCGACAACAAGGTACTCCTAACATCAAACTTCCCCATACACGAGAACAAATCGCAGAGATTATCAATGTATCCAGAACAGCCATGTCCCGTGAGATGAGTCGTATGGAAAAAGAGGGCCTCATAGAGGTATCCGGTAAGACTATTATTCTTAAAGACATCGACGCTATGACCGATTTTGACTTTAATAACTAAATTAGCCCCTTTACAAGAAATCCCTATAAAACAGCCAGCCCCTTGTTCATAAACGAACAAGGGGCTGGCTGTTTGTAAACGGTATTTTTATTAAAACCACTGAGACAGGTCAAAGTCCTCGTGGATAGTCGCTTTTACATGGGCTCGACCTAGGTAGAGGCCTAAAAGTGTCAGAGACATGGTTGACAAAGGGCTGGCCTCGAAGAGATCAGACAAATCCAATAGGACTGGAGAAATCTCTTCCATTATACGACGTGCTTCAGCCCCACTAAAAGCCGATGGCTTGGACTTCATAAGGCCTAATAAGTCCTCTTGTACATGGCGGTCACTAATACCAGCTTGACGGAAGAAGCGAGGAGCCATACCTTCATCCACTAAAGCCAACTTGTAAAGAGCTGAATTGATAGACTTAACCACAAAGCGTGGATCCAAGTTCTCCCCATCTAGCGCATGAACCAATTCATCCTTACTAAAACCGCGGAAATTAAAGACAAAGGAGTAGGAATTCGATAAGAGTTGAGCTAGGTTGATCTTCTCACTTTCTTTTTGGCTACAACGCAGATAATCCAATTGGTTGAAAACGGCTGCATTCCGTGGCAAATCCGACAAAAATGGTTGAATATACTTGTCCACATAGTGGCGGAAGTATTCCAAACTATAATTATTAGAATTACGGGAATACTGTAACAGTAAAATAATAGCCATAACTTGTAAATGAGCTAAGGTCATGTGGCTCAGAATCTTAAGGGCATCAAAGGCAACCAAATAAGGCGTAGATGACTTAGGTTGGGATACCACATCCACAAAAGTCTCAACAGCAATAGGCCGCATCCACTCAGCCGGATTCGCAGCATAAGCCTTTTGCATGAGTAGAAGGGCTTCTTGTACAACTACATTATCCAAGAGTGCCTGTGCCTCTTCTTCCGAGCTGATTCCCAAGGTCTGCAAAGCATCTTGTGTTACATCAAAGACCACTTGATAGGTCCGATCAGAAATGACGCCAAAAACATGACGGAAAGGTTCCATAGCGATTTCTACCCGCCGTTTTTCAGCAGATTCTTGCTTCCAAGAACTATTTGAATACGGCTTCATGCCGTCCGGGTCTGCTACAGGATTGGATTCCATAAGGCCTTGTTGGGCCAAGGCCTCAGACAGTTGGTCTCGCCGCAAAATCATGGTAGGAGCTGTTTCATCCCCTGCATGGGAAAGGCGGTCCATAACTTGAGTAGTCTCTAACGATGCCTCTTCTTTAGCTCGTCCTATGGCTTCATCTAGTATTCCTTCTTCAGCAGGAGGAATAACCAAGGTCATGGACTCCGGTGTTGGCTCATGAACAGAAGCAGTCGGATAGGATGTATCTTCTTGGGAAAGCTTTACTGGAGTTGAGATCTCATCAGCTTTCTCTAAACCTTCATCTGCTTTCACAGCAGTCGTTTCTTCAGATTTAGGAATCGATTTGGCATGAGATTTTAAAATATCAGCAGAGGCTGCACCAGATGCGTATTCCCTAATTTTACGACGTCGATCAGCCCGGCGTTCTTCTGAGAGGTGCCCCATCTTCTTAGGGGATTCACGGAAGACCAAGTAACAAACGATAAAGAAGGCGATGATGACGCCCACCAATATGAGGTAAGGAATGATTGCGTGCATAAGGTCTCCTTATAGTAAACTTTCATCATAGTGGGCCCGGGGGCCTCCAATGGATTTTGGTCGAACACGGGCAGCCGTTAAGTGGGCCTGACCGATTTCTTTTACGGATAAACGGACGGGAATACAAACATGTTTAAGGTGCATACCGATGAATGTATCCCCAATATCAAGACCCGCATCAGCTTGGATGAATTCAACCACCACGGGGTCATCAAAATTCTTATAGGCCGTGGTGGCCATAGATCCACCGGCATGTTCCCAAGGGACGACATTGACAATCGTTTGGTTCGTTACCGTAGACCTGTCAAGCACAAGGGCCCGATTCAGATGCTCACAGCATTGAAAGGCTAATTCAAAGCTCCCTCGATCGGCAGCAGCCTTGAACTCATCCCATAAAACTTGGGCTATGTCCATGCTGGAATCGCTACCAATTTTAGCCCCCTTAATTTCACTGGTAGAACAACCGATGACTACAATCTCCCCAGCCTGTAATTTTGCTGCCTCTACCAGTTCTTCTATGGCCTGGTGGGCAGCTGTACGAATGTCTTCTAAAGACTTCATGCTATGCTCCTTCTTTCGAGCGAATTTATCTATAAGCTTACCGTTTTATGGTAACACAAATAGCTAAAAAAAATAACCACCTCCCCCAAGGGAAGGCGGTTATTCATACCAGACAAAGTCTATGCGAGGCTTAGACTAGTCATTAGATTTTACGGTAAGGTTTTTGACCTTGTTCGTAGAAGTTGTTACCTTCAGTATCGCCAACAACGATGCAAGGGAAGTCTTCAACAGTCAATTCTGCCAAAGCTTCTGGACCCAAGTCTTCGTAAGCCAATACTTCGTATTTTTTAATGGATTTTGCGATCAAAGCGGCAGCACCACCAACAGCAGCGAAGTAGGTGCAACCATTTTTCTTCATAGATTCAACAACTTCTGGTTTACGGGACCCTTTACCAATCATGCCTTTGATACCTTGGTCAAGCATGGTTGGTGTATAAGCATCCATACGACCAGATGTGGTAGGACCAGCGGAACCGATTGGGTCACCAGGTTTTGCAGGTGTTGGGCCAAGATAATAAACGAACTTATTAGTCCAGTCGATTGGCAACTTTTCACCGCGAGCCAAAGCTTCAGTCATGGCTTTGTGAGCGGCATCACGAGCAGAGTAAATCTTGCCGGTAATAAGAACGCTATCACCTACGCGCAATTTACGGGAAAATTCTTCATTATATTCATCAGTGTTAATGCGAATTGTTTCAGCCATTGTATTTGCCTCCTATCGATTAAAGTACTACGTGTTTATGACGAGCAGCATGACACATGATAGTAACTGCAACAGGAAGACCAGCGATATGAGTTGCACCCCATTCGATATTTACGCCAAGGCAAGTAGTTGTACCGCCCAATTGTGGACCGATACCAGTTTTATTAACCATAGCCAAAATTTCTTCTTCCAATTTTGCGTATTCTGGATCTTTGTGTGGAACATCGATGTCACGAAGCAAAGCTTTTTTAGACATAACAGCTGCTTGGTCCATAGTACCACCGATACCAATCCCCAATACCATTGGAGGACATGGGTTAGGGCCAGCATGTTTAACGATATCGAGAACAGCTTGTTTAACCCCTTCTACGCCATCAGCAGGTACCAACATAGCTACATCAGATTTGTTTTCAGAACCAAACCCTTTAAGTTCGATTTTAATGTCTACTTTATCGCCAGGAACGATATCGATGTAGATGATAGCAGGTGTGTTGTTTTGTGTATTTTTACGATTGAAGAGAGGTTCTTGTACAACGGATTTACGAAGGTAACCGTCAATATAACCAGCTGCAACACCAGCATTAATAGCTTCTTTAAGGTCGCCACCAACAAAATGTACATCTTGACCAACTTCAACGAACACCAATGTCATACCAGTATCTTGGCAGTATGGACGATCTTCAGCATCAGCAATTTCTGCATTTTTGATGATTTGATCAAGAACGATACAACCTACTGGAGACTCTTCTGTTTGACGCCCTTTTTTGAGGCCTTCATAGATGTCTTTTGGCAAGTGGTAAGCTGCGTCCATACACATTTGACGGACTGTTTTTGTGATTTCAGATACTTGAATCTCGCGCAAGATAATCCCTCCTTAGAGAATTACATACTTATATCAACAGCCATTGCACAGGGCTATTGATTACGCTTTCATACTAGCACAGTGTGCAATCTATCACAATTGAAAGAAAGTTATACTATTATGCCTCTTTTACAGCTTTCGATATAGGTTAATATAAAAAAGCACCCACCCTAAGGTGAGTGCTTTCGCTATGGTGGACGATGACAGGATCGAACTGCCGACATCCTGCTTGTAAGGCAGGCGCTCTCCCAGCTGAGCTAATCGTCCATATGGTGACCCGTCCGGGAATCGAACCCGGGATACCGCCGTGAAAGGGCGGTGTCTTAACCGCTTGACCAACGGGCCATG
>CAKPUJ010000033.1:0-13681 GCA_934191645.1 uncultured Veillonella sp.
ATATAAGGGTAAGCCTAAAATGCGATAAAAGACTTACCCGCAAAGGAGTAAAGGCTAGAAAAACGGAAACAAAACTAGCCTTTTGGCGGATACAGTAGGATTTGCACCTACGAGCGAATAAAAATCCGCTTCTTGCTTAGCAGGCAAGTACCTTCGACTGCTCGGTCATGTATCCATATGGCGGAAGTGATAGGATTTGAACCTACGCCCGATTTCTCGGCTATCGGTTTTCAAGACCGTCCCCTTAACCTCTTGGGTACACTTCCACAATGCCCGCATGTCCGCAAACACACGGTGACTTTCCGCTCTAGTTGGAAACAATTTTTAATCACTGTTACTATAAGTAGTAACCACCTGCCATTTGTTTCGGGATGGCATCCCGTGAGCCGACAAAGGATTTCTCGCTTTTTCAAGAGCTTACTGGCATTCACCAACCTAGACGGTTCATTTCGCGAAAAGGGATAAACAGGTATTTCCCCTGCCTTTCCCACATATGCCCGCCAATAGTGCGATATGGCGGTGACTTTCCATTACGTGAGGAAACAGTTTTTAATCACAGCAATCTCTCTACCGCCGATTGCCAGCGTTGCTTTACTTTTCGCGCGTAAAGCGGCGGTAACACGCAAGGTTGCGCTATATATATGTACATGAAATGAGGTGCGTGTATTATTTCCACTCTCGCAGGAATTTTTAGCGTTTGCGCCCCGGTTCCGTTCACGGGTGAGGAACATGACTTTTTTCCGCACAGGGGGAAAGACTAAACCCCATGGTGCTAAAGGTGGGATTTGAACCCACATACCATTAAAGGTAGCGGATTTTAAGTCCGCCGTGTATGCCAATTCCACCACTCTAGCATGGGCAGGAAGCACCAAAACTTTCGCTTCAATACTTCCGCATGCGGCGGTTTCCCGCCTAGATTGCTTTCAATATCGTCAAGCAATCCTAAGAATCCGCTTACCTTCCTGTTGCTCGGATGTTTTAAACACCTGTTGGCAAGCAACGCCCGTATGCAAGTACCGTCCCTACTTCGTATCGGGAAACGCCTGCACTCCCCGTATACAGTGTGCAGGACTTTGGTGGGTGTCATTTAATCTCGCACCTAGAGAGATTGTAAACCATTTTCGTGAAGTCAAGGAAATGGTGGGGACAGCGGGACTTGAACCCACATCGAAGCGGTTATGAGCCACTTGCTTTACCATTTAAGCTATATCCCCAAATTGGCAGGGGGTAGTGGAATCGAACCACCATAAACGGAGTCAAAGTCCGTTGCACTATCCACTATGCTAACCCCCTATGCGGGCTTTCGCCCGCTATGATGAGAGGAAAGCCGACCACGGGATTTTCACCCCGCCGATGACAGTCGGCATGGTGAGCGGGGCTGGATTTGAACCAGCGAAACCTTGCGGTAACAGATTTACAGTCTGCATCCTTTAACCACTTGGATACCCGCCCAAAGCGGTTGTTTATCCTCTAACCGCAAAAGAGTTTGACGTCTAGCCATATGGCTTTTGCTATTCCGCATTTACTCGGCATCCGAATAGCTAAATGCCGACCCGTCTTAATCGCTGGCGGATAAGCGTCCTAGCCTGTTGTCTGTCGTGCGCTCGACATTATAGGCATAGACCGTGAACCTCTGTCACGTCCAAAAAAAGTTTTTCAAAAAACGGCGCTTACCGTTATTTTACTTACTTGCGGATGGCTGGGAATCGAACCCGCTCTAGCTTTCGCCGCCTGTAGCCATTTGGCGTCATCCACATAATGAGGGCGTACCCGCATTTAGCCAAGGAAATTTAAAAATGCCAATCAGAAATCCTTGATGTATATATTCTATCATATTGTATATACGAAATCAAGTAAAACTTTTCTTTTCCTTAATAAAAAAGTCCAACAATCAAGTTGGACTTCGGAATAGTTATCTAGCTCTAATCGCACTCGCGCGAAGGTTACGGTTTACCGCTCTCACTAATCTAGTATTGTTTGAACCTCTATTCGGAGCAATCCCGTTTCGCCTTCCATATGCAGATTTGTTAAAATTGGCAATACCGCCGCCGCTTGCTTTTACCGCGGAAAAACTTGCACCTCTACCACCCATAATTGTTACCACCTTTCATGATTTAAACGCTTTCTTGACTGCATCGTGCATTTTACAGCGTTTCGCAGTCTGCTCGTAAAAAGCAGGGATATTTATAACCCTGTCATCACCTAACAGCCCATCCGGGATACGACCATAGCAGATAACCAAAGACGGATTAAGCCGTTCTTTCATCTCACGGTAGCCATCAAGGAAAAGCCTTTTAGATGTATCACTAGAAAGAATACCGACTGTCGATGTAACTACAACGGAGTTTTTAGGCTCGCCGTCGAAGCAAAAATCATATGACGATTTATCTGACCATGCAATAGTCGGTAATACCTTTATCCCCTTGCTCTGCCAGTATGCCCCGAGGTAGTGCTTCCTGTAATGATTATATATTTGAATAGCTTTTGGCATGTCGATGTACAGTGAGAAGTCAGGCGTGCATACATAATTGAATTGCTCAAGTAGTTTCGTGTAAGTGCTTAAAGCCGACCAACACCGCTCAAATTGATAATCATCCACAAAAAAATGTACCGAGTATGCTTTTCTGTTTTGGCGCGCCTTCGTAGTTTGATGAAAATCAATCCAATGCGTATTTGAATTAAATTCTTCCAGCTTGGTTCCTTGCAACGTAGGTATGTTGTATTTTCCCACGCCTGCGAAAACACCGTTTTCCATATTCTGCATTTTTTTGAAAAATTTCCTTGCCATTTTTATCACCTGCCGATATTTTACGCCAAAATCAGCTACAATAAACTACAATCTTTTACTTTTGCTTAGTTCTGTTGCCTTGCGACTTGCAATATAAGTTAAAACCGCCGTAAACCGCCCTATTTTCCGTTTACAGGCGTTTTCGGTTACTTTTGATATAGTTATCGTCCAACATGCAAGAAACGCCTATAATCAAGCGTATTTAGCACAAAAGAAAAGAGGTGATTCCTCACCTCTCACTCTCAAGCCGCATAGGATACGCGCCGCATGTATTTTCTCTTTGCGCACTCTTTTTTGAGTGCCTTTTCAAGGCGGTCAATGAATAGATAATAATATGCACACTCAAATGCACAATCATCAAAAATTTCATTCGCTGTTTCCGCATCCAATTTATCCATCATGTCATCGCAGTGTTGAATTTGCTTGCTGAATTTCATCAACCATTCGAGCTGGTCTTTGTTCATCGTGTATGCGCCTTTAAGGTAACTATAGCTGATACCCAATTTTTCCGCGTTCCCCTCAATTCCATTTCTGCTGAAAATTGAAATTTCATCGTATTCATCAGTATCTGTCAGATAAATTTTCATTTTGTTTCTTCCTTTCATTAAACAATATTTTTGTTCCTTGTGTCTATTATATTATCATAACATTGGTTTAATGTCAATACTTTTTTATCCTTACGCATAATAAAAACGCCCATCGTTATGACAGGCGTTTGATATCATTCAAGCAAGGATTCATCATCTTCCAAAGCGTCCGTGATTTCATCCTCGTAATCGGATAACATATATAATAAATCAAAATCAGATTTGATTGTCTGTGCGTCCGCGTCGAATACAATCCATTCGTTTTCTCCAAAAATTGAAAAATCATCAAGGCTTTCTTCAATCATTTCCGCAATGTCCGTCGGTGACATATTCGCACGACACATTTCATCATCAAAATCTTCTTTTTTGAACACTCTCACGTTGGTTGCGTTCATGGCAACGTCTGCCATCTTGTCCTCGTCCAAATCAGTGAATGCGTCCCAAAGTTCTTCTCTAGTCATAATTATCAATCCTTTCTTAAATACTTGTTATCGGATGTATATAGAATACCATTATAGAGATTTCTTGTCAACACATTTTTATTTACAGATTAAACATGCTAGATTTAGCGCAGACAGTGCGGCGGCGCACACTGCAAGTGCTGTCGTTATCTTTTTCATTGCCATTGCTCCTTACGTGTGATAAACTGATAGGGGAAGGCGTTGAACCTATCAACGCCCCCTATCGCTTAAAGAATGGACACTAACCATTCAATCAAGCGAACCTTTACCGCTATCATCACCTGCATCAGTAAAATTAGGATGATGATGGCGGTAATCCTATTCAGTTTGAACACATTTTTTCTCCTTTCTGTAAAATTTGATGGATTTACCACCTTTCTTATTATACCATATTCCAATAGACAAATACAGTCAAACGCCCATTTTATCGAGGTTTTTACCATGAAAATGGGCGTTTTTTTATGTTATTTTATTGCTTTCTTTACGACAATTCCTGCCAGTATAATAGAAATGCCTTTCCACGTTCTTAATTGGCGGTCTTTCACTTCCATTTTGTGATTAACCTCTTGCTCGTATTCCTTCAAGTATTTGTTGGCTTTGTCTAATGATTTCTGCGTCGCTTCGTTCAATGTTTTGGATTTCTGTGTTTCTTTCTTCGATTCTTCCAACTGATTGTCTGCTTTCTCTAACTGACTGTTGAGCGTTTCTATTTGCTTCTTCTGCTTTTTCAAGAGATTCTGTTTGACTTCGTTGTTCTTCTCTAGCTGATTCAAGTTCGTTTCTAACTGATTCAGCTCCTCTTCCGTTATCTGATACGCCGACGCCGTACCATATCCAAAGAAAAGCAAGGATGAAAACAATAAGGATAGTAATAATTTCTTTTTTTCTATCATTTGTTACCTCTATGCGAATTTTTGAATTTTCATTCATGTAATCACGCTTTTCCATCAAAGAAAATAAATAATTATTCAAAATCTATTGTTTCGTCAGCATCAAACGATTGCCCGTTTATTTTCTCGCAATCGCTATACTGCCAAATTGCGGCGTTCGGGTAATCGCATTCATAATTGTATTGCGCGCACCATACGTCGCAATCTACTTGTTCCATGAGTAATACGTTCGTTAGCCAGTCGTAGTTAGCATACAGTCCGCACCTGTACCCTTTTTCTGCCATATAATTGACAAATACATTGACGCAATTTGTTAATTCCTGCCCGTCTGTAAATCCATTTCTATCTTTGTATCCGTCAGCATCTTCCATATCAAACCACACGCCCATTTCAAGCATGTCATTTGTCAATCCGCAATCTTCTAATAAATCTGCACAAAACTCTGCTTCATTTCTAGCCATATCTTCTGATAAAGCGTAGGAATAATAATATACGCCGACCTTTAATCCTGCGTCGATAGCACCGTTGATATTATCATAGAATGATTCGTCGATATGAGAACGTCCCCACCCTAATCTAACTATCGCAAATTCATATCCCGCATTTTTCACAGATTCCCAATCAATGTATCCGTTGTTTTCGCTTACGTCGATTCCAAGCATACTATCTCCCTATCTTATTTAATGCATTTTGAACATTTGTACTCATCGTCTTTATTGTTGCATCGCCTTCAATAGATTTCTTCTCGGCTATATCACTTTCGCCGTTCCTCATTTTATCTACTGAAAATATAGAAACAAACCCAATAGCACCTATGACCGCGGCAGTCGTGTATGAGTTCCAAAAGTTAATAAGCATCTGAGTATTTGTATTGTATCCCGCGGTATTCGCCAGCCAAGAAGCTATAAACATAACAAACAAGGTTATAAGTCCAGTGCCGTACAGGTATATGACCATCATTGACATTTTGGCTTTTTTAATTTTCTGCTTTATTGTTTTCAGCGTCATTTGTCATCACCTTCATCTTTCTTATACTCTGCATAATAGCAGTGCCTTGACCATTTCCGCCTAATCCATGGTATGCCCTATAGATTTCCTCGGCTAAATCTTCCTCTTCGTATGTAACGCTTCCTCTCTCAACCGCCTGCTGATGAATGGTTTTTAACTGTATTTTAAGTAACACTCTCATTCCTCGGTCGCTACTTTTTACCTTTTCGGATAGTCCCTTGGACTTGTTCCATAAATACCCGATAGTGAACGCCAAAATGGCATATACGCCCTGCGTTGTAATTCCAATAATTATATTTTCCATAGTACCCCCTTCCCTATAAACTAACATATTGTTAGCTATAAAAAAGTACAATAAAAGGACGGCAGACTATTTGTGTAGTTCCACCGCCCTGTTATTATTAAGGCAAGCTATTTACATTTCCAACATTGCAGGTATTCAGCCATCCATGAAGGATGAACGTTCCCGAATCCGCCGCCGTAATCATCAGGTAAAACCGCCCTGTTTTCAACTGGTTTGCATAGACGTTATGTCCGCAACGTGTTCTCACAGGGTACAGTGTTTCGCCCGTCCCTATCTGTACGACTACTGGCATGTATTGCGTTATCGTTGTTGGTATTGCTTGAGCAACATTCAGCCAAAAGCATTTGTTGTTCGCATACGCCTCTTGCGGTATGGTAAGCACCAAATTAGTGCCGCTTACCGCAACTGCTGTTGTTCTCATACCATAACCCCGCCGCATCCATAGAGTGACTGATAGGGGCTTGCTGTCATATAAGCTGGTACAGGTCTAGGGGAAATCTTACCCACAATAGCCGCAGATTGTGCAACTTGTGAAAGGTTGAAATTAGCGGTCTGTAATTCTCTATCTTTATCCGCAATCTTTTCTCGAAGGTCTTGAATCTGATTATTAGCTATCATTGCTCTGGTCGCTTCTCCCTCGGCATGAATTGCAGTTTTAAGCTCACAGGTATTTTTGTCATTGTTCGCCATGCTTTGGAGTATCAGTTGTTTTTGTTCACAGCAACAATTTTGCTGTTCAAATCTGTTATTGTTTAACTGCTGGCTAATTCCATATCCAGTTTGCATAATATTCTTCTCTAAGCCGTTATTTCCGCCCATAATAGCCATGCCTAAACCGTTGTTTCCCTGCATAACGGTTTTTTCAAGGTTATTCTGCCCCTGCATAATGGCATTATTCAGCGAATAAGCAGAATCTGCAAGCCCATACGAGATGCCTCTTAACTGTCCTTGCGTGTCTTGATGGTTGAAGCCCTGTTGCATTTCAGCCTGCGTAAGCCCGGCTCGGTTTCCAAAACCGCCGAATCCGCCGCCGCCCATTAAGGCAAAAATGACAAGTACCCACATGAGTACGCCGCCACATCCCCAGTTATTCATTCCTTCTTCCATGATATACTCCTCTCTTTATAAAATTACAGGTGCAATCCATAGCCCTGTAAGAATTGGTTTAATTGATTGTCATCCATTCCTCTGCTTCTAGCAAGTTTCCTAACAGTTTCTTTCAACTGCTCTTCATTCTTCCCCTTTACTGCTTCCAGTGAGTTTTTCATGATAGGGTTAAATCCTGCCATATACTGAATGAATGACATTAAATCATTTGACGGTTGAAACATCGAAATCATCACCTTTCTTCATTTCTTCTACCATCTTCTCCAGTCGGTCTATTTTCTTTTCCAACTGTTCTGTCGTGACTGGCTTCTTTTGTTCCCTAAGCTCGTATACATTGAATATAAGCCCGCCATTCATGTCGGTTGTTTTGGCGTATATCCTTCCTTCTGCCATGGATGGGAAATAGTAAATCATGCCGTTTGGTATGATTTGAGCCGCTCTTGCCTCTTCTATATTTGATACTTCGTGACCGTTTAAGCCGTATGTGAAATTCGGATACATGTCTATCACCTCTAAATGTATTCTCTCACATATTGCGCCCTGCATGGTCTTATGTAATCTCCTAAAAATAGCAATAAAAATACCGCACATGTTCGAGGCGATGAAAGGAAGAAATAACCTCGAATATAATGCGGTATTTATCACACGGTTCAAGCGTTGCTCTATGCTATGCAATTACACCCCGTGTGTATCGAATACATAGGCACATTTATAACTCGTGTGATTTTTGCGGGCATGAAATGGATGCCGCCCGCCAGCAACTGACCGCGGGCGCACCCCGTCAGTTCTTGCCTAAGCCTGTTTTGCAAGCGTTTTACCCGCCATGTGACACATGGTTTGAATTTGTTCATGGATTGCCTTTAGCCGTTCGGCATGGACAGTGGTTTATTGAACAGATTTAAGTTTCCCACCCTCACCAGTCACATTCAGGTCGTAACCACCTGTAAGGTTTTTGTACCTTACATATACTATGTATAATGAATTTTGGTGTTTTGTCAATACTTTTTTGAATTTTATTTTTCCATCTTTTCGATTGCCTTTTCAATCTTGCTTGCTATCCGCTCGGCAATGCGGCACATGTTGCTCTTTGACATTCCTTTGTCTATGTATATCTGCTGAAATGTCATTCCTTCGATACAATGCATGTGTATGTATTCCTTTTCATCGGGCGTAAATAAAGCGGTGTCGAGTAACCTTTGGTAATCCTCTTTATCCATCTGTCTAAGCCATTCCTTGACCCGCTTCCTGTTTGCCCTCATTGCCATTTTCTCCTAAATCTATGCCATTATATCTTGCATTAGCTTCTAGGCATCTAAGATAGCCTTGCATGTAATTTTCCTGCATCAGAAGAATCTCAATAGGTTCTTTCTCCGTTGAAAGCCTATCAATGCGCTTATTTATATATGGTTTCAGTTTCTTTAAGCGTATTTTCGTTTGCCAGTATTCTGCATAAAGACGTTCTTTCCAGTCGGTGCTACGTTCCATCTCATTTAAAAATCTGATGATAACACCCTCGCCATCTTCGCAAAAGACATTTCCAGTTACGGCATTAACCCATGAAAGATTCTTACCAACATATTCCAGCCGACACATAGCGTTTAATCCATCAAAGCGAATAATCGCTAGTGTTCTTTCTTTAATCCCGTTCATTTATCAAATATTGCCTCTTTTCTATATTTTATAGAACCATATCAAGCTATGCAAGTACAATTTACTACAAAGTTTTTTGCAATCCCTACATAATCATCAACCTTTCGCTTCATTTAATTTTTCCATCCCTATTTAGGAGTATTGATATTTTTATCAAAAATAATATATGACATCGCATCTATAATTGGAAATTCCAGTATTTTTCCATACATATCTTTATGCCCGAATGTATTTGACCCAATAGTTTCAAATATTACGTTATTGCCATGAAGTATAGGATTCTTAATCATTGGAATACTAATTCTACCACCTATAATATGTGATTCCGCCGAATGAACCTCATAATATTCCATAATACCCGTTACAATTAGTCCTGCTTTGTTTCTTATTTTTGAAATATCAATTTGTCTGTAATCACATGCTAGAATATTCAATGGTGGATAATTCGAATCAACAATAATGTCTCCATAACTATTAAAAATTTGTAATCCACAATTTGTTTTTAATGGTAATGCACTTACATTTTTGGTTCCAGTCGCCGCTTGTAAAATATTAAAGAAGCAATATACATACACATCATCAAACTTGGCTTTTATCGCGCTATCGCTCATTTGTTCGCCATCATAGTAATAGTATATAAAACCGTTAGAAGCGCCATTGTTGATTGAATCTGCTGGTCTATCCTTACCACCGTTATCCCACACAAACACGTTCGTTACAAAATCTAAATCTTTATCAGAATCTCTTGCTATACCAATAAGAAAATCCGATGGAGGTGAAATGATATATTTCTCCGTACGCGGAATCATTTGTTTCCCAAAATAATATGCATATGCCGGATAATCCCCATTCATATTCCCGGTACTCTTATATTCAATAACCTTCCACGAAATCATATTTCTTTTTAATTTAAAAGCCCAATATCCTTCCCCAGTGGTCTTGTCCCATTGTGATAAAGCAGTTCCACTTTTTACCTTAGAAAAAGGAAAATCCATCAGCTTTATTTTTTTAAAAAGAACATAATTTACCGTTTTATTTGATACAACAAATGTCCCTGCGTTTGTTGTTGATACTATTCCCGAGTTCATAAATTTACCACTCAATACTCCTAATCTCAACATGCAAATCTTGGTCATATGTGTCTAAGTTTATTGCCCCTAGTATTTTCTCATCGTTCACCCTTATACACCTATCGAAATCACTTTGCTTTACGTTAAAAGCTACCTCATATATTGCGCCTTTTACAAAAAACAGAAACGCATTGTTTTTTAGCATTTTCGGTTTAGGCTTTACCCAATATCTTGTTATTATCGTTCCACTATCAGAATATACAGCTCTTTCCCATGTTTCTGTTTTGGAGTTTATAGTAATCTCTCCACCGGAATACCAAGTAAATATATAGTTTTCGCTCATATCGCCACCACAGCTCGAGCCACTATAATAATTATCAGAAATAGGGACTATATTTATTACACCCGAAAAATCATTTGAAAAAGAATTTCCTTCTGCATCGAACACCTGCAACCCTTGCGCCATTCATCCTACTCCTTCAACAGAACGTACATACACGCGACAAAACCTAATAACACCGTGACAAAGAATCCCCATAACATCAATTTTTCCGATAATTCCATTTCTTCGCCGGGATTATACAGTATTCCGTCATAAAGATTCAAGGCAAAATTCCAAACCTTCTCTTGATTGTCATCACTCAATTCTTGATTAAACAATACCTGCGTTGTGCAACAACAATCATATTTATTCTCGTGAAGATAGACAGAAATTCCTTCTTCATATACAAAAAACCTCATGCTTTTTGAACCATGGATAATTTGAAATGTATAGCCGTCACTGACCGTTTGAATATCATTTGCATAGTACCCTTTTTTGCCCGATTCAACGGCATCTATCCATCCTAACGCTTTACTCAAAATGTCATGCTTTACCATTCGTCCACCTACAACTAAACCAGCTTAATAATATAAGCTAATATATTACTTATAATGGCTATACCCGCAAGTATACTACCAACCGACAGAATCAGGCAAAACGTCGTTTTCAATAAATATATGAAAAAGCCATCATCGCATTTTACTATCCATGTAAAGAAAAGATTGTTCAGCCCCGCGGCAAATATAATCAAAAGGATAATGCTAATGCTAAACATCCGTGCTGACCTCAACACCTAACTCATTTGTATCTTCGGCGTATATTGACGTAATGTAATAATCCCCATAAATAACTGGGATGTAAGCTGGCTCGCCATGATAAAGAAGCTTCATATTTGAATCATCGTAAACATTCACTTTATTTCTTTCTTCTATTATAGACCATATTTCATTTAATTGCATGTAACGTAACCTCGTAATAATGTTTAACTTAATGCTTTAAGCATGATTTTAGCATCTTCACATGCGGTTATAATACCGTAATACACCCATTTGTCTCTTCTGTTTTCCTTCGGGAAAGTCATTTGGTCTTGTTGTACCGTTCTTTCGATTTCTTCAATATCTTCCAACTTATAATCAATGTGATTTAACCGAGTGTACACAAACAATTTCCCTGAATAAATTTTTTGATATTTATTTACTTTTAATGGGGATTTCGATAGTTCAATTTCTAATGCACTGATGTTTTCTGTAATCCATTTTCGAAAGATTGCAATGTTTACCATAGTTTTTCGTTACCTGCTTTCCCCTTCTCTAACATATAAGAAGTCTCTTCATTCTTCATAGATTTTAAAAACTCTCTGAACCTATCTTCTCCCATAATCTCATCGCATAATAGTAGCATCCAAAAATCGGGTGTGTTCAGGAAATCATTCAAGTGTGGCAGAGGTTTCATGATAATCGCCTTCACTTTCGTTGCTCATATGGTGGCTACGTATTGCTTGAACAGTTTGCCTTCCGGCATATCGGGGTCGTCCCAGTAGAGCGCCTTAGCCACTGCGATATACTTTTCAGGGTCTTTGCCTAAAACGTTAGCGAGGTCACTATACAACATGTTAATTGCATAGTACAAATCTGCTGGTCTATCAATGTGACGCTTCTTAGCTTCTTCTTCCACCTCTGCAAATTCCCAGTGCGCCCCAGTCGTACCATCCACGTTTTCCATATGGGCTACGGCGTCTACAGCAATATCGGTATCAAAATATGGACCGCAGTCCAGCTCATGCAGTTTAAGTAACATACGTTTTGCTTTTGGGTCTGCGTTGTCTAAAGTAAGACTGTCCAAGTATTCGCAGATGATATTATGTAATTCACAAGCCTTCTCGTTGTCTGAAGGTTTATCAAGATATTCTTTAGCAGTAAGCATATTAACCCCCTATATATTAAGAAGCTTTCACACCATACGGCGTTTGCCAAAAAATCTTATTATGTTATCTCCTTAAATTTAACACCATAAATACGCTTAATCTGACAATTTTCACCTCTATTTGGGAATGTTGTAGTAGAAAACCCATTGCTTTCTGTAATCCAAATAGTCCAATAACACTTACCATCAAAAAGGAAAATGGAAGACATGCCAAGTGCCTTAGCTCTTTCAATTCTTTGATTCAACGCTTCTGTGCTTATGTATTCACTATCAAGTGTATTACCATCATCATCCGAAAAGTCAATAAGTAAGCCGTCAAAGTCTGTATAAGGCTGAGAAAGAGTGATAGTTCCCCTGCCGATAGGATTATCCATAATTACCGTCAGTTCGTCATCATCAAACGCTGCTGGTACGCTTCGTTTCCTCAAATTGTTGTAAGCAGCTTTCCACTTCTGCGCTTCTGCTTCAAGGGCTGCTGCATTCACAAAGCCACTATCATTGGTGAGCTGAGAGTTCTTCGTAGGAATAGATTTCAGGTCATCCACATTAAGTAAGCGTGTGAATGGCGCATCGTTAAGACTACGATCTCCTGCTGCTATCCTAATATACAGATTTTTATCCGTATCAATCCAAAGTTGTGTACACAGTTTATCCATCCAGTAGATGTTATGACTATCATCCATCCCATATGGAAGATTGATGAGCTGTCCATAAGCAGTTGGCTGATTTTTGATAGTATTAGTGGAATAGGAGCTAATGAACATACCAAGTCTATTAACCTCAAGATTGGTGTCTGGAATAGCAAAATTCATTCCATTCCTGTGCAGATAGTTCCAAAATGAAGAATTATCTGTTTTAAGGCACGAATTGATTGAATCCTGTAGTCTCTTGTGTTCTATTTGCGCATCTGTCTTGCTTTCTTTCTCACCTATCTTATTCAAGATGGTGGTCGAAAAGTTAGGGTCATTTCCCAGTGCGGTCGCAAGCTCTTGCAATGTGTTTAATGCATCCGGCGCGCCGTTGACTAAATCGCTTACCACCCCATGAACAAATTCAGTATTGGCGATGGTTTTTGAATTGTTTTCTGTTGATGGTGTCGGTACACTGGTTTCCCCTGATACAGTGAGTGAAGCAGTAGTGAACCCGTTTTTCAGCGCCGTGTTTAATTTGTTAATCTTATCAACGCACTCTGTTTCCAGCTCTTCCTTTGTCGCATACACGGTTAAGTCAGGTTTATTTTTAATAAATGCCTTGTTAGTGTTATCTGTTATCGCCCAATCTGCATTGACTTGACCGCCTAATAACGTTTCCAAAGAACTGTTTGCTCTATCTGCTGATGCCTTTGCGTTCGCTTCCGATGCTTTCGCCGCCGCCGCACTAGAGGCAGACGCTTTAGCCGAATTAGCAGAATTTATCTCCGACGCACTTGATGCCGATGCCGAATTAGCCGATGCGGTTGCACTGCTGGCGGCGGCATTTTTATACGAATTAGCATTGATTTCGCTCTGCTTGGCGTTAGCTTCTGCTGATATAGCACTCATCGCCCATGTTTTCGCAGACTTATTGCCATC
>CAKPUJ010000034.1:0-13434 GCA_934191645.1 uncultured Veillonella sp.
TCATAGGTTGTAATTCTAACATAGTGCCTCCACTAAATCTATATGATATCTGCTTCTAAACAGACCTGCTATTAAGTATAGCATATTATTCGATATAGTTGCTGTGCCTCTAAAGACAAAACAAAAAGGCCTACCTTCCGGTAAGCCTTCAATCCCCTAAGAAAGGATTATTTTTGTTTGCAAACTTGATTGCCTACGGTGCAAGATGTTTTGCAAGCGGATTGGCAAGAAGTTTGGCATTCGCCGCAACCACCAGTTTTAGCTGTTGTTTGCAAGGACTCAGAATTGAGTGTGCGGATGTGTTTAGCCATGTCTAATTCCTCCTAATGAATTTATCTGTATACACAGTGTAGCATAGGCCAGATTTTCTGTAAATATAAGATAGGTCCTAGGACTAGCACAAGAGAATGGTCCTTTCCTATAAACCATGATCCCTAATAATTCCTAATAATCCCTAATATAACTTTGAGGTTTGCTATTTAGCATACGGGTTTTTAAAGGTCTTTCTAGAGTCCTCTTCCCCTTCTTTAGTTATCGTTTGAACGCCATGTTCCTGACGAAATTCATTAGCCATATCTAGGGTCCTATGATCAGCAGGCTCAGGATCAGCCACCTGCCTATCAAGATCTGCCATTGGAAGACCCTTCTTCTTATCCTTACCTAGCATCTTGCGAAGAGGAAGGGCAATGGCTGTCACTACCACGCCAGCGATGAGGGCTTCAGGCAAGCCATGAGACGCACCCAGTCCAAAAATGGTAAGGCCCACTAAGCTAGTCGATACATCCATGAGCTTGGCAAATTCATCCGCGAAGAAGATGTACATAGTACCCATAACCAAGACAGTTTGTACAAGGGTCCCTAGGAAGGCGGCAATCATAAGACGAGCCCCCAAAGCCTTCATAGGATTAGCCCAGAAGAAAAAGGACGCAAAAATGGGAAAGAGAAGACGCGGTAAGACCGATACCAAAGGATTCATAAAAAGCGGAGACAAGAGAGACGATGGTTGGGTCATATTAGACCACCAAGAGAAGAGGCCATATATAAGGCCGACCAGAGCCCCCACCTTAGGTCCCTCTACCAAGGCCCCAATCAAGACTGGTATATGCATAGTAGTTGCATTCAAAGCACCTAGACGAATGAGGCCAAATGGTGTCAAGCCTAAGGTGATGACGACAGCCGACAAAAGGCCGATAATAACCATCTCACGGATGGTAAATTGACGTTTGACTTGTCCTTTGGTAGATACCTCTTGGTTATCTCCAGACATTTTGTATTCTTGGTTCATATATTTCCTCCGTTCTCACTCCTAGGGATGCAAGACGAACTCATAAAAGAAAAAGCTAATCAGCAAAAATGAAAACACCTTGTGAGATTAATCGGCAAAGCGTGGAAATTTCTTCTTAAGTAAGTTTTCAAGACCTACCCCAATCCCCACTGAAACAGCAATTACTAAAAATTCATAGACCACTGGTGTAATGTAAACGATGGTATTGCCTTGGAAAATTGGCATAATCCGTGGAATGAAGTCTAAGACAAATTGTGGCATCCACCCACCAAAGAGAACATGTCCATTGATAGCCAACCACATGAATCCAGTAGCAAAGATCCGAACCATCCGAGGGAAGGTAGCTACTTGGTTTCGAGGATACCAGTAAAAGACTAAAGTCAACATAGTCAAAACGATGATACCTAAGATATACATGTTGAGCATAGCCAACACATCCTGACCCATGATGGAAGCAATAATAGGATTAGATAGGTCCAAGAAGAAGAGGTGTCCTAAAAGGGTCATAGGAACAGGCAGGGTAATAAGAGCAATATCTAGGGTTGAATCAAGCCACGGCCGTTTCTTATCTCGCTTGAAGAAGAAGGTGAGACCAAGGGCCGTCAACTCCATAAGAACCACCGTCAAGAACATCACGGCAAACCAGAGCGCGGCGATGGCCAAAGGACTTTCCAATTGAATTGACAAGAGAGGTGGTGCACCACCGATAAAGAAGACCGTATTCCAGAAGAGCCAGCTATAAGCGTGGGCCCAAAGGTTGACTTGGAGACCCTCAGTAAAGGTAAAGCGTTTCACCGATTTCAAGACGATAGGTAACAAGAGAGCTAAGGTTCCAAAGAAGGTAACATCCATAGTCCCCCACCCTTTTACTAAGGAAAAGGCAGCGGTCATAAAGGCAGCAATAAGTGTAAAAATCCAAAATTGTTTATTCATGAATTACCTCCACCTTAGCAAAGGGGCGGCCAATAGCATAGCCTACCAAGATAGCCAAGGCAACCTGTACATACATAATGATCAAAAAAGCAAGATCCCGGCCTATAGTTGGCCAATTCCACAAAAGGGACAGGCTTACTTGCGTAAAAGCTAGATACGATACAGCCTGTACTAAAGTCCAAGCAATGATATAGGCCCACCAGCGAAGGCGAATCTCCTTAGGACCAAATCCCGAGAAGGAAAATGATGCATAGGCCAAGGGTACCACTAAGGATAGGATCAAAAAGCTAACCAAAGCCACGACAGCACTGGACCCATTATGGATAATATAGGAGCCTACAGGAATCGGCATAAAGAAAAAGGCCATATATCCTGTGCGCCTTAAAATATCAATGACAGTATTCATGAAACCTCCTACTAGGAATTTATCATTCTCTATTTTACAACAGGGACTCCTAAAATACCATATAAACAAGCTATTTATCATAGACACATACGATGGCTTTTCTGAATTTGCCTATAAAAGAAGGGTCCTCCTAAGAGGACCCTTCTTTTATTCTTTTGGCTTTTCATCTTTTTTGAGACTCTTTGCCTTGTCTATAACCCGTGTAGTAATAGTCAGACCAGCAGCAGCAACCTTTTGGTAGACTTTTTTCGCTTCTTCAGATCGAAGCAACTTAATACCTGCTAGGCCAATTACCAAACCAGTGCCTACAATAGCAGAGGTTTTCTTTTGTTTCTTTGTGAATTTGATCATTCATACACCTCTATCTAGGTAGCTCGGTAAGGTTATAGGTTGTTCTTAGCAGCCCTTACAGCCACCTTTTTTATTTTTATTCTTGCCGCCACCACAGCCGCAGCCGCAACCACCTTGTCCAGTAAAGGATAGATAAAATTTGCGACCGATAAAGATAACAGCTGCAAGAATAACAATACCTACAATAATATTATCCATAGTATATACCAGCTTTCTTTCATTTACAATGATATAAGTAAAGTACTTAGACCCTCATAATCCAATCGATGTCAAGCTAGCAAGGCTTATTATTTAAAGCCCAAGAGCAAGCCGCCTTGGTAGGTGATGAAGGCGAATACCCAAGAGAGGATGACACCATAGCAGAACATGAAGGCCATCCACTTCCAGGAGTTAGTTTCCCGTTTAACAACGGCTAGTGCTGCCATACAAGGTGGGAAGATTAAAACGAATACCAAGAGAGATACAGCCTTCAAAGGCGTATAGTCTGGGTCGTTTTGGAGGAAGTCGATAAGGTTAGTTTGATGTTCATCATCCGCTTCAAGAGCATAGATTTGAGCCAAGGTAGAGATGATAACTTCCTTAGCAACGGTGAAGGCCACGATACCTACACCCAAGCGCCAATCAAAGCCCAGTGGTTTGATAGCAGGTTCAACGAATTTACCAATGCTTGCTGCATAGGAATTTTGTACTTGTTGAGACTTAGCTTGGTCATCGATATCACCCAACTCAGCTTCTTTGTTGAGATCATTTCTAACGATAGTCCATGCTGCATCGCGTTCCACATTGTTGTCGAACTTAACATCAGCAAAGAGATCTGGTAAATCTGCATCATCGGAAGTATCAATTTCAGGCGCATCTTCACCAGCATCATCAGCTGCATCATCTGCATCCTTCTTAATCCCTTCCATTTGGTCAACCAAGTCATTAACCTTAGCTTGTTGTTCTTCAGTCAAACCAAATTGTGCAGGTACTTGATCATTTCTAGCTTCGTAAGTAGCCTCTACTTGCGCCTTTTGATCGTCAAAAGCACCTTGCTCTTCATCGGTCAATGTTGGGAAGGCTAAGAGCGCCCATACAATAACGTTGGCCGCTAAGATGAAGGTACCAGCTTTTTTAACATACAATACGGACCGTTCCCACATGTGTTGAAGGGCCGCTTTTAAGGTTGGCATGTGGTATGGAGGCAATTCCATAACAAATGGTTCTGCTTCACCTTTAAAGAGGGTCTTACGGAAGATCTTAGCTACGATAATAGCCAAGATGATGCCCAAGATGTAGAAGGCGAAGAGGGCTGTCCCCCGTTGTTCAGGTGGGAAGAAGGCTGCGGTAAACAGGATATAAACAGGGAACCGAGCCGAGCAAATCATGAATGGAGATACCAAGATGGTAACCATACGGTCTTTATAGTTGTCGAGAATCCGCGTACCCATAACAGCTGGCACGGTACAACCGAAGCCCAAAAGCAATGGGATAAAGGATTTACCATGAAGGCCAAACTTATGCATTAAACGGTCAATAACGAAAGCTGCACGAGCCATATAACCTGTATCTTCCAAGAAGGAAATCCCTAAGAAGAGAAGGACGATAAGAGGGAAGAAGCTCAAGACCGTACCAACACCGGCGATGATACCATCGACGATAAGAGACTTGGCAAAGCCATCGGCCATGTTATCGCCAATGAATCCGCCTAAGGCTGTAAATCCATCTGTAATCCAGTCTTGTGGAACCTTACCGATGATATTAACCAAGGTAAAGAGAACCCACATAACGATCAGGAAGATCGGAATGCCAAGATATTTATTGGTAATGACCTTATCAATTTTATCTGAGAAGGTTTCACTTGTCTTAGGTTGTTGTAAGGCAATGGCATTGAATACTTCGACTGCAAAACGGTGACGTGCCTCTTGGAAAACAACTTCGAGGTCGATTTGATCTTTCAATTCTTCCCGAATGGCCTTAGCCTTAGCCAATGCTGTTTCCGTGTTATCCAAGCGCATAACCTTGCCAATCATGTCGGCATCATTTTCTAGGAGCTTGATAGCTACATAGCGGACAGGGTATTGGACGGAGCCAGCCTTTTCCAACTCTGCTTGTACTTCTGCAATTTTAGGTTCCAAAATATCGCCATAGGAAACCTTCACAGGAGGTACATCTTGTTCGGCTGCTACTTTTACAACCGCTTCTAGCAATTCTTTAGTACCCTTGTTATCACGACCTACAGTGGAAACGATAGAAGCACCGGTCAAGGCGGACAACTTATCAATATCGTACTTAAAGCCCATAGTATCAGCTACATCGGCCATATTAAGAGCGATAACCATTGGTCGTTCCAACTCTACTAGCTGAGCCGCCAAGTAAAGGTTACGTTCCAAGTTAGATGCGTCAAGAACGTTGACGATAACATCTGGTTCATCATTGATGATAACGTTACGAGCTACCAATTCATCCATGGACCGTGCGGTCAAGGAATAGGTACCTGGAAGGTCGATGAAGAGTAAGTCCTTACCTTCAAAGTGCTTTTCCCCTTCCTTCTTTTCTACGGTAACGCCAGAATAGTTACCAACGTGTTGTTTAGCCCCTGTAATATTATTAAAGATTGTGGTTTTACCACAGTTAGGATTACCCGCAAGAGCTATGCGGATCCGTTGATTTTCATCTGCCATAAGAGGACCTCCTTATTCTGCTACTTCTACATCAATCGTATCGGCTTCGGATACCCGGAGTGCGAGTTCAAAGTTCTTTACCTTGATCTCTACTGGGTCTTTCAGTGGTGCGTACTTTACGACTGACACCTTAGTCCCCTGTACTAAGCCCATGTCAATGAGTCGATGCATGATGTTAGACCCATTACCATGGAGAGCTTTGATAACACCAGATTGGCCTGGTTTTAATTGGCTCAACTTTTTAATTGCCATGAATACAGTCCCCTTTCATATTGAGATTTATTTACATATAACAGTATATCAGAAATTATTCTCTTTTCAATTCCTGTTCTCATTTTCTCATTTTCTTTTTTCATATATATTCTCAAAATTTTATGTGTTTTTGTTTTATTAATAACGATTATTTTCGATATTGTTTATATTCATGCTTAATTATATTAAATATATATTTCTGTTTTCCAATATTATTGATTAATTTCGATTTTATTGGAAATAGATTTAATTTTACTAATTGATAATCACTAAAATAATTATTTTTTGTATAAACCTATGTAATTCTCAATTATTATTTTATGACACCTTGTGATTACACTGGTTAATTTACTGTTTTTCAATTTCTATATCCAATGTTAATCTCATTATCCTCATACAGTTTCCAGTATCAATCGACGCCTGAATTAGATAAAGTACCTAAAATCGTTTATAATTATATAGATATATATAGAAACTATTTTGTCCTTAATTCGTATAGAAAGAAGATTCTCATGAAAGACTTCAAACCTCTAGGTATTTGTGATGCTCTCATAGCCACCCTTCAAAAGCAGGGTATCAAGAGCCCTACCCCTATCCAAGAACAGGCTATTCCTGTCATCTTTAAGGGTAATGACATCATCGGTCGGGCGCAAACCGGGACCGGTAAGACCTTAGCCTTCCTCCTCCCTCTGATTCAACGGGTACATGTGGATGTCCACCAGGAACAAGTCTTAATCATGGCGCCAACCCGTGAATTGGTCAAACAAATTGCAGATGAAGCTAAAGTCCTAGCAGAGCCTTTAGGGGTAGATGTCCTCCCCCTCATCGGAGGCAAAACTATCGAAGGCCAACTCCAACAGTTAGGTCGACGGCCTCATCTTATCCTCGGTACCCCAGGCCGTCTATTAGACCATGCTAAGCGAGGATCCCTCCACTTAGATTCCATCCGTAAGGTTGTCCTTGATGAAGCTGACCAAATGCTCCACATGGGCTTTTTGCCAGATATAGAAACCATTATCGGCCAAACTAATGGAGCCCGCCAACTCCTCCTCTTCTCCGCTACCATCCCGGACAAGATTAGAGCTCTTGCTAAGTCCTACATGACCAAACCCGTATCGGTAACCATCGAAGGGGCTCATATTACCTTGGACTCCATCGAGCAAAAAGTATATGTCATGGACCAAGATGACAAATTACCATTCTTAATCAATATGATTAAGGAGGATAATCCCTTCCTAGCAATCGTCTTCTGTAATACCAAAGAGGGGGCCATTCGCCTTTCCTACCAACTGGTAGCCGAAGGCCTTAACATTGGCGAGCTTCACGGAGACATGACCCAAGGCCGTCGCACACAAGTTCTCAAGGAATTTGCAAAAGCCCGTACCCAAATACTCGTAGCTACAGACATTGCAGCCCGTGGGATTGACATCGAGGGAATCAGCCATATCTATAACTACGATGTACCACATGATGTGGACTACTATATCCACCGTATCGGCCGTACAGGTCGTGCAGGCACGAATGGGATTGCCGTAACCTTAGCTGCACCACAAGAAGAATCCTGGCTACGTCGCATTGAACGCTCCATTCAAGCTACCCTCACCAAATACACCAAGGATGGCCAAGTCAAAACTAAGGGCAACAAATCCCTAGCCCCTAAGCGGACTAACAAGGCCCGCCCAAGTGGTCCTAAATCCACCTACCAGGCAACCAAGAAAAAAGCCCATAAAGCCCGTGGTCACAAGGGAGCCAATAAACGGCAACGGAAGGTCTCTACTAGCCAAAATAAAAGCGGTCGCCATCGCTGATTAACCTTTACTAGAGCAACAGTCACCAAAATAAAAACTATTAAAAAAGCAGAAGCTAAGTTATTCACTGGATTTCAGTGGATAGACTTAGCTTCTGCTTTTAACGCTATATTTATTTTATACGACTCCAGGACTCTTCTTGGCTTTTATCCTTGCTAGCTGAGCTGTTCTTTCTAGGAAGGCTAGCTCCCAGTACTTATTTATTGGCATACGCCACTGGTTTACCCTCCACATCGGACACAGTAGTCTTACAGGTAGACCGTTTAGAGCAAATCCATTGTTGATTGTTCCCTTTAGGGACTGGGACTAGATAGCCTTGCTTGCAGCGAGGACAACGATAGAGCTGTTGATCTTGAGGCACATCAATATCTTCAACGAGAGGATCAGGTCTCTGTGGATCAAAGCCCACTTGCGGATCAGACAAGCCTAAAGCTGAACCTCTGCTCTCCTCAAAGGGCTTTGTATAGCGACACCTAGGGTAGTTAGTACAGCCGTAAAACTGACCAAATTTGCCCTTGCGAATCATCATTTTACCCTGCCCACACTCCGGACAGGTTTCGAGCTTGTCCAACTGGTCTGGCGACAAACCTAGGGGCCGGCCGCCCTCATTTCGCTTAATGGTCCGTGTAATGTTAGCTTGCATGCCACCAGGCGCAATGAGAGGGACCTCAACGGCCAGCTTCTCAATCAACTTACGCAAGAAAGCAATTTGATCATCCAAAAAATCTTGCAAGGTGTCTTGGCCTTCCGACATATTAGCTAACCGCTCTTCCCAAAGAGCTGTTTCATCCGGATAGATAAGTTCTTCTGGCAAAGCATCCACCAAGAGATAGGCATTTTCTGTAGGCGTGAGAATTTTTTTCTTCCCTGTTTCCTTCATAAAGCCACGAGATATCAACTCTTCAATTATGGTAGCTCTCGTGGCTTCCGTCCCAATGCCAGAAACAGCCTTCAACTGCTTTTTTAGGTCCTCATTTTTTACAAACTTATGAATTTCCTTCATAGCTTGTAAAAGAGTAGCTGCAGTAAATCGGCTAGGTGGCTTAGTCGCCTTCTTATCGATTTGCTTATCTATCGCAGTAAGGGGGTCTTTTTTCTTAACTTGAGGAAGATTATCAGATTCCTCAATAGCTTCCCTCTTATGGATAATTTCCGCCCCTCGGTCATCGGTCAAATCCGTTTCATCCTCTCCCTCTAAAGAATCGGTCTTAGTCTGATCTTGACCACTATCAGTTATAAGAGTAGATTTCTTCTTACGAGCATAAAGTGCTTTCCAGCCGGGTTCAATAACCACGCGTCCAGAGGCGGCGAACATTTCATCTTGTTGAACAACTTCAATCTTAGTTTGCTCATAGATATGTTCAGGATAGAATTGAGCCAAATAAGCCTGGGCTATTAAGTGATAAATGTTGCGTTCATCTTGAGAAAGACCATCCATCTTGGCTGCTACGGTTGTAGGTATAATAGCATGATGGGCCGTTATTTTCTTATCATTCCAACACTTGGACTTGATAGTTAAATTAGCCCCTCTAGCCCATGCTTCCACCTTTTGATCTCCGCACTTAATCAAATTGCGGACCACAGCCCCCCTATCACCATACTGATTCGTAGGCAAATAATCACAATCAGACCGTGGATAGGAGGTCAATTTTCGTTCATAAAGCCGTTGGGCCACATCCAAAACAGTCTTCGGGTCATAGCCAAAGGCCTTGCCAGCCAAGACCTGTAAGGCCGACAAGGAAAGGGGCAAGCGTTGCCCTTCCTTCTTCTTGCTTTTAGTCACCTTATGAACTAGGGCTTGTGGATTAGCTAATAGTTTAGTGGCCAGTTCTTGAGCGATGGTTTCATCTAATAGGCGACCATCGGGATCCAGCCCCTTCTGCTCGTCCTTAGGTTGCCAAGCAGCCCAAAAGGCCCCATTAGCATGTTCATAACGCATTTTTAGCGTAAAGTAATCTACAGGAACAAAGGAATCTAATTCCCGTTCCCGGCGCACAACAAGGGATAGAGTTGGCGTCTTTACCCGGCCAATAGGGAGGGTTACCTTATGACCCTTGCGACGTTCTGCCAAGGTATACGCCCGTGATAAGTTCATCCCCATGAGCCAGTCAGCCCTAGACCGAGCCAAGGCCGACTGTTGCAAGTTATAAAAATCCTTATTATCTCGTAAATCATTAAGGGCTGCCCGTACGGACTTTTCATCCAATGCATTGAGGAGAATCCGTTGAACGGGCTTATCCGTACCCACATAGTGTAAGATTTCATCGATCAAAAGCTGTCCTTCCCGGTCCGGGTCACCCGCATTGACGATGGTATCAGCCTTACCAATCAACATCTTAATGGTTTCAAACTGAGCCTTCGATGATTCAGTAACTAGGAGTTTCCATTGATCAGGTACAATAGGCAGGTCCTCAGCTCGCCAACGCTTGTACTTTTCATCGTAATCACCTGGTTCAGCCTGTTCCAACACATGACCAAAGGCCCAGGTAACAATGTCATCCCCTTGTACGATAAAGCCGTTGTTCTTCTGTATCCGCTTTTGTTCTGGCAAATATTTAGATATTTCCCGCCCCATAGACGGTTTTTCTGCAATAAACAAACGCACCTTATCCCACCTCCATCATAAACACGCGCTCCTAACATGTAGAACTATTATACATGATTCTATCATTCTTCGCACAAAATTCCCTACTCACCGCCTCCTCCCATATGGTCATAGAATGGCAAATCCTATATAATATAAAAGATATATATTATATAGGAGTATCTCAATGACATTTTTAGATCAAGTTAATCGTCGCCGGACCTTTGCCATCATCTCTCACCCAGATGCTGGTAAAACTACCTTAACGGAAAAACTCTTGCTTTACGGTGGGGCCATCCACTTAGCAGGATCTGTTAAATCCCGAAAAACCAATAAACATGCCGTATCTGACTGGATGGAAATCGAAAAACAAAGGGGTATCTCCGTTACCTCCTCCGTCCTCCAGTTCGATTACTCTGGCCATCGGGTTAATATTCTGGACACCCCTGGTCACCAAGACTTCTCGGAAGATACCTATCGAACCCTCATGGCTGCGGATTCTGCAGTCATGCTCATCGACATTGCCAAGGGTGTGGAAGCACAAACCAAAAAGCTTTTTGCCGTTTGTAAGGAACGAGGCATCCCTATCTTTACATTCGTTAACAAATTGGACCACTTCGGTCGTAACCCGCTCGATCTCATGGAAGAGATTGAAAGTGTATTGGGTATCCGATCTGTCCCTATGAACTGGCCCGTAGGGATTAACGGCGACTATAACGGTATATACAACCGTGAAAGTAACACCGTTGAACTATTCGCAAAGGACGAAACCCATGGTCAAGAAAAGTTAGCCTCTCAAGTATGGGATGTAGATGATCCCGCTTTTAGAGAGCTCATCGGTGACCAAGTCTACCAAGCCCTCAAAGATGATATTGAACTCTTAGATATAGCTGGCGACCCCTTCGATTACGACCGCGTACAAAAAGGCGATCTCACCCCTATGTTCTTTGGCTCTGCTATGACTAACTTTGGCGTTAAGCCTTTCTTGGAAAAATTTCTAGAACTGGCCCCAGCCCCAGCCCCACGCCAAGCCCTAGAAGAAGTGGTCGACCCCCATTCAGAAGACTTCTCTGCCTTGGTCTTTAAAATCCAAGCCAACATGGATAAAAATCACCATGACCGCATTGTCTTTATGCGTATCTGCTCTGGAAAATTTGAAAAGGGTATGACTGTACTCCACCAACAATCGGGTAAGCAAATTCGTCTATCCCAGCCTCAACAATTTATGGCTACAGAGCGAACTATCGTAGAAGATGCCTACCCTGGCGATATTATCGGCGTCTTTGATGCTGGCACCATGGGGGTTGGTGACACCCTTTGTATACCTAAACACAAGGTAACTTTTGGCGACTTCCCGGTTTTCCCTCCTGAATTCTTCGCCCGCATCTCTCCAAAGGATACGATGAAGCGCAAACAATTCATCAAGGGCATGACCCAGTTAGCGCAAGAGGGGGCCGTACAGATCTTCGAACAAGCCCATGCTATGGACTCCTATATTGTAGGTGCCGTCGGCATGCTCCAATTCGAAGTGCTAGAATACCGTCTTAAAAACGAATATAATGTAGACCTCTTAAACAATACCCTTCCTTATTCTGTTGCCCGTTGGATTGACGAGGATATAGACCCTAAAACCCTCAAGGGCTTAGATAATGCTATGGTGGTTAAAGATAATCGTGGGCGTACGGTCATCCTCATTGCCAACGAATGGCAAATGAATTGGGTGGTAGAACGAAACCCTGATATCACTTTCCTCACAGCACCACGAATCCATACAGGCCATGACGAGTAATCGCATGTATGCAAACGACAAAAGACCTCCCTAGGAGGTCTTTTTTACTGGTTTCTAAAGGATATAGGTCTTTACTTTTTAGTATATAGATAAGCCCATCATTAAAGTATCTTGTATACATACTAATTTTACTGCATTTTTTTAAATTCTATAGTATCTTTTTCTAATACTCTATGCTATGATAGTCCCATAGTTAAGATTCTATAGTTTTTATTAGGAGTGTGATTCTTATGCCTCTTATCGACCTATCTATGGTTAACGGTGTATGGACTCTTAAATTGTCCATGATCCAAACCGTTGGCTTGGCCATTATTACCTTATTTATCGGTACTTGGATCAACAAGCATGCTAAAATTTTACAAAAGCTCTGTATCCCAGCACCTGCCATTGGGGCTCTTCCCTTTGCCTTTATCAACGCTTTTTTGGCCTACTTTAAAATCATTAATATAACCTTCGATTCCCAACTACAAACTGTATTGATGCTGGCCTTCTTTACCTCCATTGGCCTCATGGCCTCCGTCAAGGTCCTCAAAAAAGGTGGTATCGGCATCCTCGTATTCTTTATTCTCTGCTCCATCTGGATTGTAGTCCAAAACGGGGCCGGTATTATTACCGCCAAGCTTATGGGCATCGAACCAATTTTTGGCATTATTGCTGGTTCCGTTTCCATGATGGGTGGTCTTGGTACAGCGTCTGCCTTCGGACCGCACTTTGAAGAACTCCTTGGCGTTCCTGGTGTTTCTGCTGCCGCTATCGCAGCTGCTACCTTCGGTATGGTGGCAGGCACCCTCTTAGGGGCCCCTGTAGGTGAACGAATTATCAAGCTTCACAAGGTAAAAACCCCATACGAAGATCCTTCCGCTATGGATGATACTGATATTTCTGTCATCGAAGATAAGGTTGTAGCAGGCAAACAATTCTCCTCCCAAGACCTCCTTACCATTACCATGTGGATTGGATTGGCTCTTGGTTTGGGGACTATCATGTCTCAATTCTTGAGTGTTGTCCTTGGCCCATTGCCTATTTACATCGGTTCCATGATTGTTGCCGCTGTTATTCGTAACTTTGGCGACTATACCCACAAATATAAAATCAATGACGTAGCACTCGATGCTGTATCCAATGCAGCCTTAGCCCTCTTTGTAACCATGGCTATCAATTCTTTGAAATTAGTTCAATTAATTGACTTGGCCCTCCCTCTCTTGGTAATCTTGGCAGTACAAATGGTTCTTATCTGTATCTTTGCCTACATCATCTTCTGGGTATTCAAACGAACCTACACTTCCGTTATGCTCGGGGCTGGTGCTATCGGCTTTGGCTTAGGGGCTACACCAAACGCCTTAGTAAACATGTTGTCCTTGGC
>CAKPUJ010000035.1:0-13290 GCA_934191645.1 uncultured Veillonella sp.
CTCCGCATATGTCGTTTGTAATTAAAGTATACAGCAGAGATTGAGGCCAGTCAAGAAAATCCCAGTAAGAAGAGGCTTCTCAAGACTATGTCATCGTTTATTCTTATAAATAGCTATCTATTAATCTTCATAGATTACACCAAAATGATGCATGAGTTCGCGCGCTGTAGCAAGGGCTGTATCGGAAATTCCCCTGCCTGACATAATCGCAGCAATATGAGCTAGATGCTCTTCTTGGTTAAGTTTAGTGATAGTTGAAATGGTCCGCCCATCCACCTCTTCTTTTTCCAAGTGATAATGATGGCGTCCAATGGAAGCCGTTTGTGGTAAGTGGGTGATGCAAAATACTTGGTTAGAGGTAGATAAGGCTTGAATTTTTTCGGCTACCTTAAGTGCGATATCGCCGGAAATCCCTACATCGATTTCATCGAATACCAGTGTCTTTAAGCTATGACTGGAGAAAATAGACTTAAAAGCCAAGGCAATACGAGCTAATTCCCCACCAGAGGCCACCTTGTGAAGTGGGCGTAAGCCTTCCCCTTGATTAGCAGAAAAGAGAAGTTCAATGGAGTTAGCCCCTAATCTAGTAAGCTCTTGGCTATCCTGGATAGAGAATTCTATATGAGCTTTATCCATACCTAAATCTTTAAATTCAGCTTCTAAGGCTTGCCTAATAGCAAGACTATTCTTGCTCCTTACTGCTGATAAGGTCTGTAAAGCTTCTTGAGCAGCTGCCTCCTTAATAGCTAAATCATCTTCTAAGGCATCCTGGGATAAGGCCTGTCCTTCCAACTCTTCTAAGCGAGCTTGAGCCTTATCTTCATAGGCTAATATGTCTTCTATGCTGGATCCATACTTTTTCTTGAGGCCATAGATTGTACTATCCCGCTCTTGGCAATACTTATATCGTTCCTCATCATAGGAAATGGAATCCCTATAACGATCTAACGATTGGGCCGCTTCTTCCAGTTGAAAGTAGGCAGAATTAATGAGTTCAGAAATCTCTTTTACATCTTGGTCATAGCGAAGAAGATCTGCTACTTCAGTCTTGATGGTGTTAACTGTATCAATCAAGGGATGACGGCCTTCATAGAAGGCATCATAGCAAGCGCCTAAGACCTTATCAATATGTTCAAAGGCATCTAATTTTTTTAGCTCTTCTGAAATAGCTTGGTCTTCCCCTTTTTGTAGCCCTGCTTCTTCAATTTCATCAATCTGGTAGCGGAGCATGTCCAACTCTCGTGCACGTTCCGCCATAGTTTCAGTCATGTCATCCAAGAGGGCCTTAGCCTCCTTGTAGGCTTTATACTTAGCGTCATAATCTTCGTAGGCTGCACGCCCTTCCTGGTTGTAAAAATCTAAGTATAGATGATGACGGTCCGCATCTAAGAGTTGCTGGTTAGAATACTGCCCGTGAATATCGGCCAAATAGGAGCCAATTTCCTTGAGGGCTTTCAATGGAATTGCCTGGTCATTAGCGAGAATGGTAGATTTACCCTTCTCGTTGAAGGATCTAGATAAGACTAATTGTCCTTCTTCTACATCGATATTCTTCTTCTTTAAAAGGTCCAATAATTCTTGATTATCACCTATATCAAAGAGACCATCGATGATAAAGGAGTCCTTACCGTGCCGAATGAAATCAGAGGAAGCCCTCTCTCCTAAAAGGATGGAAAAGGCATCCATAAGGATTGATTTACCAGCCCCTGTTTCCCCAGTAAAAATGGTTATGCCATCCGTAAAGGGAATGGTCATTTGCTCGATGAGGGCAAAGTTACGAATGCCCATTTGTCTAAGCATAATCTATTCCTTCATCAAATCAGCAATACGTTTAAGAACACTGTCTACCTCTTCTACAGATCGGCAGATCAAGAGTATAGTATCATCCCCTGCCAAAGTCCCAATGACTTCTGACCATTTAGCATGATCTACGGAAAAAGCTACCGCTGAAGCAGAACCTGGGATGGTATGTAATACGATTTGGTTGAGCGCCGAATCCACGCGGATGATGGAATCTTGGAAGAGACGGTTGATACGACTTCTAGATAAAACAACATTTTCCTCTGGGGATAAGGCATACCGATAATGGCCATCTCCTGTAGGAATTTTAATGAGCATCAATTCTTTGATATCACGAGATACAGTCGCTTGCGTTACTTCAATGCCCTCTGCTAATAAGGCATTAGCCAATTCTTCTTGTGTTTCAATCGATTGGGACTGAACGATTTCTTTAATTTTGTTGTAGCGATAGCGTTTCATAGGTTCACATCCTTTACCACATTATTGAGTATTATTATTCACTCATTTATGTATATTATATCATAGAACAAGGCCCACAAATAAGGGTCATCTCATAAAAAAGAGCCCTTATGGCACGAATCCAAAGGGCTTTTATAATATAGCTTGTAAGGGCTATCCTACGATTCTTAGTTAACGCTTTTGAATCATATAGATAAGAGGTGGTTGATTAATTTGATTGAGTGGAGTCCAGTGACAGCAGTTATATTCCTTTTGGCTAAGGCTAACTAGAAACTCTTCCAAGGCTTCCTTTTCCGCCAAACCCTGAGCTGTCCCCGGGTAAGCCACCAAAGTTACCACTCCCTGTTTAGATAATTTGGGAAGAACTGCTTTGAGGGCTCCTATAGTGAGGTCTGGCTTTGTCATCAAAGCGTGGTCAGAACCAGGCAAGTAGCCTAGATTAAAAACGACCAAGTCAATATAATCCTCTTGAATTTGGTCATCTAACGCTTGATCGTGGGACCCCTGAATATAGGTTATACTGACAGAATCCTTAACCTTAGCCTGCCCTATGATGGTCTTGGTATTAACAATGGCTTGGTCTTGGATATCAATCGCATAGAGGTGAGCCCCCTCCTTGGCAGCTTGCGCTAGGTAGAGGAAGTCATGCCCATTTCCACAGGTTGCATCTACAATGGTCTGGGCTTCTTCTAAAATCCGGTCCCATACTAGATGTTGGAACTGCACTGCATTATTGATATTAATCATAAGAGACCCTCTCTTCTAAATATACTCATCTCGGCGGCTAGAGAGCTTCTTAAAGAGTGTTCCAAAGAAGCCTTGATCATTAAAACGGACGAATTTACAGTATACTGGATTGGATGCTATATGGAGAGATTCCTTATTGGAGAACCAATAGTCGTAGACCCCATCGATACAGGCATGGAGCTGGTCTTCCCGCTCAGGCATGGTAATGTCAATCAAATCTTCTTCTTGTAAAACCATGGACACGTGCTGAATTAGGTGAGGAGCAATAGGGGTAACGATAAGGGAACGATTATCTGGAGACATGATAGGCCCCCCTGCGGATAAGTTATATCCTGTAGATCCCGTAGCAGAAGATACGATTAAACCATCGGCAGGGTACATCTGCGTATGACGCCCATTGATAGCTAAATTGATGCGGGCCATCTTAGCTGGCTGAGACTTGGTAACGACAATTTCATTAATAATTGGAACCAGGTCTTCTTTTGTTCCATCTTCTCGCTGTATGTAGGCACAGAGGTGGTTTCGGTTTTCCGTATAATAGTCCCCTTTTGCCAAACGATCGATATGACAAGGCAATTGCTCTACTTCAATTTGGTTTAAAAAGCCTAACTCCCCTAGGTTAATGCCACAAATAGGCACTTCAAAGGCGTAAATTTCACGAGCTAATTGGATAATAGTCCCATCACCTCCGAAGGAAAACGCCATATCAATGACCCGGAATATTTCTGGTCTTGGCAATACATGATCTGCATCGAGACCTAGATCATAATCCACGTGGTCCCCTTCTAAATCATTAGGAATAAAGACTTCTATTCCATGGTTCCCACAAATGCGACATGCCTCTTTGAGGACTTCCATTATATTTGCTTTTCCCATGTTAGGGAAGAACCCAATACGCATAATCGTCTCCTATAATTGATGGGCTTGATCGATGACTTGATCGATTAAGTCCTCTGTAACATCTAAGGATCCTTCTGCTACTTTTGTAAAGTAACCAAGGAATTCTATATTTCCTTCCATGCCCTTAATAGGACTAAAAGTGAGTCCATGAAGATAAAAACCGCAATCACTTGCCACGCCTAGGATGCGTTCCAAAACCTCTTTATGAGTAGCGGGATCGCGAACAATACCCCCTTTACCTACCTTGTCTCTACCAGCTTCAAACTGCGGTTTAATAAGAGCCACTAAAGAACCACTAGCCGCTAAGAGGGTGGTTGCTACAGGTAGAACCTTATCTAAGGAAATAAAGGCTACATCAATGGATATAAAATCTGCTAGCTCCCCTAACCCTTCAGGCGTTACACTGCGAATGTTAGTTTTCTCCATATTGATAACCCGTGGGTCTTGTCGTAGTTTCCAAGCTAATTGGTTGTAGCCTACATCAATAGCAAATACTTTTTTTGCCTCATGTTGAAGGGCGCAATCAGTAAATCCACCCGTGGAGGCACCAATGTCAATCATGACAGCATTCGTTAGGTCTACTCCATAAAGTTCAATAGCCTTTTCTAGTTTTAAACCGCCACGGCTTACATAGGGTAAGGTATTTCCTTTGATTACTAAATTAGCATCCACAGGAACCTTGGTTCCCGCCTTATCGATACGAATACTTTCATCCATGAAAATTTGGCCTGCCATAATAGCTGCCTTGGCTTTTTCCCGACTTTCAAAGAGGCCGCGATTAACCAGTAAAACATCCAACCGTTCTTTTGTACTCATACTGCACCTTGATAAACATAATAATACTGTACACAGGCTACGATAATTCCCAGTAGGAAGCCACCCCATACTTCGATAGGTGTATGACCTAGAAGTTCCTTGAGTGCAGCCTTATTTTCCAGAGGTACCGGTAATTTATGAGCCTTAATAAAGTCGATAATATCATTGAGAACAGCTGCCTGTTTCCCTGCCTCCAAGCGCACATGGGAAGCATCATACATGACAACACAAGATAAGACTAAGGCTAAAACAAAAAGGTCAGAGTCTGGACCATACTTTAAGAGTAGGGCCATAGTTGTCCCCACTACAAAGGAGGTATGAGAGGAAGGAAAACCTCCCGATCCAACCAGACGTTCCCAGCGAAGAGTTCGTTCCTTTATCATAACAATAATAAATTTTATAACCTGGGCTATAAACCAAGAGAAGAAGGCCGCTTGTGCCAAATAATTATGAAATATTCCCTGTAACAAAGACACGATCTATCCTCTTAATGACTTCTAATCAATAAATAATCAACCAGGGCCTCCAAGGATTCTATATTAGCTTGGTGGCCTTGGATACTCGCTTTGGCAGCAGCAGCTACACGAGCGGCTTCCTCCTTAGCCCCTGCTAGGCCTAGGAGGGATACATAGGTTGACTTGTCTTGGCGGAGGTCAGAACCTGGTGTTTTACCGAGGTCTTCAACGGTACCAGTGACATCCAAAATATCATCAGTAATTTGGAAAAGTAAGCCTAGGTGGTCAGCATAAGTCATAAAATCATCATAGGCTCGGCTGTCAACCTGGGCCAAAATAAGGCCGATTTCAACAGAGGCAGAAAAGAGCGCCCCCGTTTTTCCCCGGTGGAGAACCTTGAGTTCATCTAAAGGAATATGCTGACCTTCACTCATCAGATCAAAGGCCTGTCCACCGACCATACCTTCTGGGCCAGCACACCTAGCCAAGACCTGAATAACAGCCAAAACTTGATCAGCTTTTGCAATCCTATTAGCGGTCACAAGTTGGAAGGCTGCAGTCAACAGACCATCGCCTGCTAGGATAGCCATTCCCTCCCCATACACCTTATGATTGGTCAACTTACCCCGCCTATAATCATCGTTATCCATGGCCGGTAAATCATCATGGACCAAAGAATAGGTATGGATGCACTCCAAGGCGCAAAGAATTTCCTTATAATCAGCTGGTTGGCGACCAAAAGCTTCTAAGATAGTCATGGTTAAGCTTGGACGAATTCGCTTTCCCCCTAGAAGGAGGCTATAATTCATGGCATCATAGAGCTTTTCATATTCTGTATTAGGGCTGACAAGAAGGCCCTGCAACCAAGATTCTACTTGATTTTTATGGGCATCTAAATAGGCTTTAATATCCATGCTAGTTCCTTATTCTGCAATGCGAACTTCTTCGATAATCTGTTGAATCTCACCTTCCACAGAATCCAAGACTTGCGAACATTCTTTTACAAGAGTAAGTCCCTTCTTGTATTGTGTCAACATATCATTGAGGGATAAGTCCTCTTGGTCTAGGTTGCGTACAATCTCCTCTAAGGCTGCGTATTTTTTTTCATAGGATTTAATGCTTATGGCCATGATGGACCTCCTTAATTTCTGTTTCAATAGCCCCATCTGGCAGGGTTAAGGTGAGTTGATCTCCTGCCTCTAGCCCCTTAACAGAGGTCACCGTATGTCCTTCAAGTTCAACCTTCGAATAGCCTTTGAGCATAATGTTCATTGGATTGAGGGCTTCTAACTCTTGTCCTAGAAGAGACAGTTGATATTTCTTCTTCTGCAAAGCCACCTTCATGTCTTGGGTCATAATTCCCCTTTTCTTATCTAAAAGAGTCCGCTGTTGGTGAATCATTTGAAGGGCTTGCATCCCCAAGGAACGGTTAAATAAAGCTGCTAAAGTCCTTTTACGATCCAATACTTCTTGGCGCATATAGGTATTCAAGTAGTCTTCCTTAAGGCGGAGGCGTTCTTCCATAACAGATATTGGTAGAACCGTAATTTCAGCCGCATGAGATGGGGTAGCCCCTCGCATATCAGCAGCATAATCACAAAGCGTGTAGTCAGTTTCATGACCTACAGCTGAAACGATAGGCTTTTTACAAGCGTATACGGCCTCTACTACAGCCCTTGTATTAAAGGGCCATAGGTCTTCGGCAGATCCACCCCCCCGTCCTAGGATAATGGTATCTACATCAGGGTCCTTATCTGCCGCTGCAATTCCTCGAGCAATGACAGGACCCGCTTTATCTCCCTGTACGGGAACCGAAAAGAGTTTAAAACGAACCAAAGGATTTCGCTGTAAGGATACATGCAAAATATCATGTAAGACAGCCCCAGAAGAAGAGGTGACAAGACCGATACAGGCGGATAACTCAGGGATTGCCTTCTTATGGTCATCATCAAAATAACCTAAAGCAGTTAATTCTCTTTTTAAGGCTTCAAATTCCAACTGCAAGGGTGACTTCTGTCCCACTTGCATATCCGATGCCACAATATTAAGGCGACCTGCCTTAGTCCAAAAGTTTATAGAAGCCTTGATGGTCACTAATAAACCATTTTCAAAAAGTCCTGCCAATCCTTTTTGCATAACCGTTGAAGACCACATGACCACATCTATAGAAGCATCCTGGTCCTTCAAAGAAAAATAATAGTGGCCTGCAGAGTGTCGCTTAAGATTTACAATGGTCCCTTGCACATAAAAGCCCTTAAGTAGGTACTCGCGATCTAGGGTACGGCCGATAAGGCTATTTAATTGTGTAATGGACAATACATTCATGATTTACTCTCACTAGAAATCAGCTGCAACCACAATCAACCAAGCAAGCTATAGATACTTACAGGCCTTACTGCCTAGATGATTTAGCTGCCATAAGACTAGCTCCAAAAGCTACACCTGTAGCATTATCTACACTATACTTAGGGTCAGCGAAAATAGCTGTGATGTTATGACGTTTACAAAAGGCTTGTAACCGTTGCCGAATATAGCCATTAGACATGACTCCCCCTACAGCTACAAGGTCCTCTACAGGATAAGATTCTAAATGATAGGCTAGCATCTTTTCTAAACCATTTGCCATGGCATGAAAGACAGCCCGTCCCATTTGGCCTTGATAATGTACCAGGTGCTCTTCATCCATCTCATGAATAGCAGCACGTTCAATTCGGCGTAAAGCTTCAGAACAAGGTCCTCCAAAGGAAATCTGCCCAGCCTTTACAGAGCTTGGCAGAGGTTCATAGTCCTCCCCCTCTTGCGATAGGCAATCTAATTGAGCTCCTGTAGGAAAATGAAGGCCTAAAGCCACTCCAATCCGATCTACGAACTGCCCTCCATGTAAATCCATGGCCCCTCCTAAGAGCCGTGTATCAATGATTCCTCTTTCACAAGGTTGGCAATATACAAGCTCTGTAGTCCCACCAGATAGGTGGAGACTAAAGAAAGGCTTATCCAATGGATAATCTTGTTTCCGCAAGGCCGCTAAGATGTGGTTCTCTTGATGAGAAAACTCATAGACTGGTATCTTCATCATATGAGCTAAACTATGGCCATGGCCCTTACCTACTAAAAAAGCGGGCATATAAGAATCCTCTTCCCGTCTAGGAAAGGCGGATACACCAATAGCCGTCAAAGGCACTTGTGGCAGGGATTCAATTAGGCTTGGAAGAACTCTAGTATGTTGAAATACCATATTCGATTGTTGTAGCCCCCGCTTACCGTCCGCTACGTCTAAGATTTTTCTAGCCTCTCCTAGAAGGTTACCAGACTCATCCACGATGGCACAGGAAGTAGTATAACAGGAGGTATCAATTCCTAAGTAATAGGCTTTCATGAGGCTTACTGGCTCTTTCTATAGGCATCCAAAATGGCATTAACTAACTTATAGGAGTTATCAGACCCAAATAGCTTAGCGAGATTAACCGCTTCATTAATAGCTACCTTAGGGTCTATTTGGTGATCCATCTCCCATAGAGCCAAGCGCATTAAGGTTCGATCCATAGGGTCTAACATGGCCACCTTACGTTTAGGGGAATGAGCTTGAATTTTAGCATCCAAGTCTCCCTTATGGGCCATAACACCGTCGATTACTTCTGATGCATAGTCGTAATCAATAAGACCCTTAACTAAGTCTTCTGGAAAACTAATAGGGTCAGTATTTCCATGAAATTCAGCAGCAAACAAAGTTTGAGCAATATAGACTCGGGTTTCTCGACGATTAGTTTTCTTGGTCATTCTTATCTCCTTCTTGTTTACTAGCATCTTCAATGAGTCGTTCAAAATGAACATCTACTTTGACAGAGTCTAGCTGATGGTCTTCTTTTAGCAATTGTCCTATAGATTCTTGTAAGGAATGGGCAACATCAATGAGCTTATAGCCATATACAGCTTGTAGATAGAGATTTATTTCTAGCCCATCCTTAGTCTTTTTCAGATTAATCCCTGGCAATCGTTCTTTGCGAAGGGGTGTGGCTAATTTATCCTCCACCTCATCCCTGAAACGGGGGCTTAATGCATGAATGGCGGGACTGGATAAGACCAAGTTTCTGATTGCCTCTAGCAGGGTCTGGTACTGTGGATTAGCAACTAAACCTATGTCATTAAACGCTTGACCCTGTGCGCCCCTTGAAGGGTCTAGGTCATCGTTCCGAATCACCTGATTAGCGCTATCAAAGATGAGATCCTGCACCACAATATCAATGGCTTCCACCTTGATTGAAGTGTAGGTTTGTATAGCCGTTTTTATTCTTTCTTGTAACCGTAAGACTAAGTCAGGAATACGATAACCATAGGACACAGCAATGTAAACAGTCATATGAATCTCTCCATTATCAGAGTAGGATATCTTGACCCCTTCATAGTCGTGCTTAGCCCCTAAGAGTCGGCTAATACCATCGTTAAGGGTAGACTCTAAGCCTGCTATACCATGAGTTCGACGGGCTGCAATAGCTGCTATGGTAGCATAGACGGCATGACCGATCTTAATTTGTCCTAAGTCTGATTGGCTGATCTTTGGTTTCATAGTACTCCCAAGAAAAAAGCACCCAGTCTGCCTTATGTAGTTGCAAGACGGGTGCGATCTTCTGTCATTCCTCAAGGGAAAACGATATGGCTTTGATAAAGAAGGGTGCAATTATGCACGTTCGATGTATTGGCCTGTGCGTGTATCAATACGGAGTACATCATCAACATTGATGAACATAGGTACTTTTACAACATAGCCTGTTTCGAGAGTAGCAGGTTTGTTACCACCAGTAGCAGTATCACCTTTGATACCAGGTTCTGTTTCAACCACCTTGAGTTCTACAGAAACTGGAAGGTCAAGGCCGATAACGATACCTTGGAAGAACATAATGGAACATTCCATGTTTTCGAGCAAGAAGTTTTTAGCATCCCCCAATTGTTCAAGGTTCAATTCAACTTGATCGTAGGTTTCGTTATCCATGAATGTGTATGCCCCATCAACTTCATAGAGGTATTGCATACGACGACGATCAACGTGTGCTTTTGGCACTTTTTCACCAGCATTGAAAGTACGTTCAACCACAGCACCAGTTTGCAAGTTTTTCAATTTACAACGTACGAAAGCAGCACCTTTACCAGGTTTAACGTGTTGGAAATCAACAACTTGCCATACATTACCGTCTAGTTCAATAGTTGTGCCTGGGCGGAAGTCATTACTGGAAATCATGAGAATCTCTCCTTACTACACTTCAATTTCAATCAAATCTTTCGGACTGTGTGTCAATACTTCACAGCCATCATCTGTGACGATGACACTATCCTCTATTCTCAATCCGATTTGTCCAGGCAAGTAAACACCTGGTTCAATCGTGATGATCATATTCTTTTCGAGAACGGATTCAGATCGTGGGCTGGCCACAGGTTGTTCATGAATATCGAGACCAACCCCATGGCCTAAACCATGGTTAAAGTAGTCTCCATATCCGTCATTCTCAATAGACTCTCTACATATTGTATCTAATTCTTTACCTAAAAGTCCAGCCCTAACAGCAGAAACCCCTTTTTTTTGTGCTTTTAAAACCACTTGGTAGAGTTTTTTTTGCAAGTCAGAAGCTGGTCCCATACAAATGGTACGCGTCATATCAGAATGATAGCCTTGCCAAACAGCACCAAAATCAAAGGTGACAAAATCCCCCTTCTCAATAACCCTATCAGAGGCTACCCCATGAGGCATGGAAGACCGGTGACCAGAAGCCACGATGGTAGTGAAGGAAGGCTCTTGAGACCCTCCTTTAAGCATATAGGTCTCCAAGATGATGCGTGCTTGATTTTCTGTCATACCTACCTTAATTTCCTTAAGAAGATGGGAAAAGGCTTGGTCTGCAATGGCAGCCGCTTTACGCATATGAACCAATTCATCATCTCGTTTTACCGCTCGTAAGGCTTGTAATTGGACAGAGGAGAATTCAAAAGCATCACCAAAAGTATCCACCACTAAACCAAATTGGTCTACCGTCATTGAATCCCCTTCGATAGCAATGGATGTAGCACCAGATGCCAAGACGTAGTCTTTAATTTCTTCCCATAAAGGCTTCTTATATTGAACCACTTGATAGCCGCTGCATTGGCCTTGCGCCTGTTCCGTATACCGGGAATCCGTAAAGAAATAGGCTGATTGAGGTGTTACAAAGGCCACGCCTGCAGTACCTGTAAAGCCTGCAAAGTAATGGAGGTTGGTGGTGGATGTGATAAAAATCCCCTCATAGCCTTCTTGGACTAAATAAGTTTGAATACGGTCTAAGCCATTCATGACAATCCTTCTTTCTATTTTTTAAAGAGGTCAATTTCCGCCTGAGTTAATTCTTGATAGGATCCAGCTTTTTCAATCCCATCCAAATTAATAGGTCCTATTCGTAAGCGTTTTAAATAGGTCACTTGGCCTCCAGCAGCACCAATCATACGCTTAACTTGATGGAATTTGCCCTCCTCAATAGTTAAATAGCAAAGATTGCTTTCACTATCAACAGCTTCTTCCACAAGCTTTATGGACGCCGGTTTACAGATGGTACCATCTCCTAAAACCATCCCCTCTTGTATCCGGCTAATTCCTTGCTCCGTCAATACCCCTTCATAGTGGACTTCATAGGTTTTAGGTATGTGCTTCTTTCCGTGAATAATGGAATGACCCCAAGGACCATCATTAGTCAGGAGAATTAGCCCCTCCGTATCCTTGTCTAAACGACCTACAGGAAAAACCCCCATCTTGAGAAATGCATCAGGTAAAAGGTCCATTAGAACAGGCCCTCTTCTATCCTCCACAGCACTTAAGTACCCAGCAGGTTTGTGGAATTTAATATAATAGGACTCCTGTGTCGATACCACCTGCCCTTGATAACAGATCTGATCAACCTTAGGGTCTATAGTAAAATCCTTCTTTGTAACGACCTGTCCATTAACAGTAACAAGGCCTTTTTTTATAAGTTCATGAACCTCTTTACGAGAGCCATAGGCCTTATTAGCCAGCAATTTATCCAATCTCATCTTAGCCATCCAAGTGACTCGTATCATTCAAGAGGTTAAGGATATTATGTTGACCCTTATCCATGCCCTGGTAAAAGATACGATTAATACAAGTATTTCCCTGACTCATAGACCAGGCAAAATTGAGAGGCAGGTCAAACAGCTTACAAATAAGCATACGATTCGTCACTCCATGGGCAGTCACCAAGATCGTTTCCCCATCCTCAGCCCTATCGATTTGGTCTTTAAGACCAGCCCAAGCGCGTACCTGCAACTCTTGAAAGGTCTCCCCGCCTGGTATACGAATACTAGCAGGTTCTTGGTACATGCTATGAATCATGCCAGGCCAAAGGGCCTCAATTTCATCTACCTGCTTAGTTTCCCAATGACCAAAATTAAATTCTTTTAATCGATCATCTACTTGGATGTCTAACTCTCTTTTATGGCAAATGGTTTGTGCCGTCACAAAGGCTCGTTCCAAGGGTGAGGATACGACTCGATCAAAATGTACCCCCTCCAAAGCTCTAGCACATGCCTTAGCCTGCTCTCGGCCCACTTGATTAAGAGGTACATCTGTAGTCCCCTGATAACGCCCTTGACGATTCCAATCGGTCTCCCCATGGCGCACTATATAAATAGTCTTCATCGATTTCCCTCTATTTAACCACAAAAACATTATCATGCATTTGTGTCAAACTAACTAAGGACTGGTCATCTATATCTAAATCTCCTTCATCGATGATGAGGGCAGAAGAAGAATCACCTAACATAGTAACTATTATGTCAACCATAGAGGCATCTAAGTAGAGGCCACCTATAGTTACGGGATTTTGTAAAAGGACCAAGGCCTGGCCCACCTCATCATCAGCCTTATTAGCCAACTTGGCTGCATAGGTTTGCAAGGCCATATATGGCGGTTCTAAGTGACCCTCTGGATCCCGGAAATAATGCATGCCTGTAAAATCCAGACCTTCTCGCTCACCCAGGGACCTATAGGTCTCCTCTGTCCCTTCTGGCACCATGAGCCCCGTAAAGGCGCCTTTGCCAACTAGATAAGAAAATACGTTGGGCCAGTTTTCAAAGGACT
>CAKPUJ010000036.1:0-11359 GCA_934191645.1 uncultured Veillonella sp.
ATGTTGGACTTGGGTGTAGATTTTTCCTACCTCGAATCCCAATTGGCTCAATTAGGTCTTGCGCATGAGTATAGCCTGACCTGTCAGGAAGTTTTGAAAGCTGGCATCCGGGCTACTCAATTTGATGTGATTCTGAAAGAGCATCATGACCACAATCATGCTAGTAGTCATCATGGCCGCCATTTTAGGGATATCGAAAAGATTATTAGTAAATCCAGCCTCTCGGACTTTGTTGTAGATAAGGCTTTAGAAATATTTACTCTTATAGCCCAGGCGGAGGGACATGTACATGGTAAGGACCCTCTAGAAGTCCACTTCCATGAGGTGGGTGCTGTCGATTCTATTGTGGATATTGTAGGAGCCTGTATCTGTTATGAAGCCTTAGGCAAACCAAAGATTATAGCTACACCAGTTGCCCTAGGTGGCGGTAGTGTGACCTGTGCCCATGGGACCCTTCCTGTGCCGGCACCAGCTGTTGTAGAGCTAGCTAAGGGGGTGCCGGTGACACTGGGAGACGCTGATTTTGAACAAACTACGCCAACTGGTATGGCCATTATTAAGTGTTTAGCTAGTGATTTTGTGGATACCTTCTCAGGGTGTATTGATAGGGTGGCCTATGGTGCTGGTAAGAAAGAAGCTGACTTCCCTAATGCCCTCCGGGTCATGGCCTGCCAAGAGGGCGTAGGTCATAGAACTAGTATGGTGAGCCACCAGTATATGGTGGAAACTAATATTGATGATATGGACGGAGAGTCCCTATCCTTTGCTTGCCAAGAACTACTCAAGGCAGGGGCACTAGATGTCTTTACCACCGCCATTGGCATGAAGAAAGGGCGGCCTGCTTGTAAACTTAGCCTTCTTTGTAGGGAAGAGGACTTAGATAACTTAGAAAGGCTAGTCTTTATTCATACGACCGCTATTGGTTTACGAACTTACCAGGTGACAAAGCGGGAGTTAAAAAGAGAATTTCAAAGGGTAGAAACCATATATGGTCCTATAGGGCTTAAAGTGACCTATCTAGATGAGAAGCCGCTTAGGGTGAAGGCAGAATTTGATGATTGTCGAGTCAGTACCTTAGCTCATGGTGTAAGTTTACAAGCAGTGAGAGACGAAGCGATAGAGACATGGAAGCAATTGAAGAAGTAAAAAAGGGCATAGAGGGATTAGAAAATTTAGCCGTAGCCTTTTCGGGAGGAGTGGACTCCTCCTTATTGGTTTACTTAGCCCATCAGATCTTAGGGGATAAGATGGTGGCGATGACTATGCGCTCCCCTTATATTTCTGGGCGGGAGGTTAGAGAGGCAATCGAATTTGCCAAGACCTATGGTATTCCTCATGAAGTCATTGATGTGACCGTGGATGATGCGGTCAAGACTAATCCAGAAGACCGTTGCTACCTGTGTAAGAAGGCTGTTTTTACTAAGCTTATAGAAGTGGGAAAGCAAATGGGTTTTTCTCACTTTGCTGATGGTACAAATCATGATGATTTAGGAGAGTATCGTCCTGGCCTTAGAGCCTTGAAGGAATTGGGAGTTATTTCTCCTCTTACAGTTCTGAGGAAGGATCAAATACGGTATTACTCTAAAAAGTTGGGTCTACCTACAGGGGATAAACCTTCTTATGCCTGCCTCTTGACGCGCTTGCCACACGACTATAAGTTTACTCAGGCTGATTTAGAGACCATAGAATGGGCGGAAAATCTCTTGATAGCCTATGGGTACGCTAATGTGAGGGGCCGTTATGATGGGGCTAATTTAAGGATTGAGTTACCCTATGACCTGATGTCCCAGTTGTTACAGGACCCTGCTTTCAAAGAGATTATTAACAGTTTGAACAGCCGTATAAAAGGGCAGATTAGCCTAGACCTAAGAGGTTTGAGAAAGGATGTGTTGGCATGAGAGAAAAGGAGATTTGCCAACTCGTAGAGGCGATTCAAAAGCATGAGCTATCTAAGGATCAAGCCTATCAAATCTTGAAGGACTATCCCTTCAAGGATATTGGTTGTGCTAAGGTTGATACCCAACGGGAAAGTCGAACAGGCTATCCAGAGGTCATCTTTGGTCAGGGTAAGAGCCCGGGAGAAATCTTATCCATTACTAAATGTATGGTAGACGTGGGACAGAATATACTCATTACGCGGACTAATCGAGAGGTCTATGAGTTACTTAAAGAACGTTTAGGAGACATATCCATTTCCTATAATGATCGGGGGCATACCATTTCTGTTTTGTTGACCGAGCCAGAAGAGACGGATTCGTTGATTGCTATTGTATCCGCCGGTACAGCTGACAATGGGGTAGTAGAGGAAGCCTATGAGACAGCTCGTATTTTGGGTAATCGCGTGGAGAAGATTACTGATGTGGGCGTAGCTGGTATCCATCGCCTTTTCGCTAACTTAGACCGAATACGCCAGGCTAAGGTCATCATTGCGGTAGCCGGTATGGAAGGGGCTTTACCTAGTGTCGTGGCGGGTTTGGTGGCGGCGCCTGTTATCGCCGTCCCTACATCGGTAGGCTACGGGGCCAACTTGGGGGGGATTAGTGCCCTCTTGGGTATGCTTAACTCTTGCGCCAATGGAATCTCTGTAGTGAATATAGACAATGGTTTTGGAGCCGCTTATAATGCTAGCTTAATCAACCATTTATAGTCTCAATAGGGTCATTAAGAGTTTTCGGTTTAAGTTATTAACATTTGAAAATAGAAAAAGCAAGTTAGCCAATTTGGTTAACTTGCTTTTTTTAGGTAGAGAATGATGGTTTTTGTTGACAAAGAAGGGAGAGCATTGTAGGATAGGAACATATTAAAAAGACAAATGTCCACTTCAAATGAACATTTGGTGATGGATATAGTTTGTCTTTACATACTTGATAGTCCCAAGGGGGACGTTTTTTTATACCTTCCTGATGAGAGGAGAAAGTCTATGGATGCAAACCTATTACAGCATATGAAACGAGCCAGGGATTGGCGAATTATCTTTCCCGTATTTCTGGTTTCTATTATCGCCTGTATAGATCGGGTTAACATCGCTTATGCCAAGTTGACCATGACCCAAGATTTGACTTGGATTACTCCAGAGGTCTTTGGCATGGGTGCGGGTATATTCTTTGTGGGTTACCTAATTTTTGAAATCCCAGGGTCTCTTGTGGCAGCCCATTTTTCTGCCACAAAATGGATTGCCCGTATCATGTTCACTTGGGGTCTCGTGTCCATCTTTATGGCTTTTGTGTCCACGGAGTTTGAATTCTATCTCTGTCGTTTCCTCTTGGGGGCCGCCGAGGCTTCCCTGTATCCTGTTATTTATTCGGTTCTCTTCCCACGGTGGTTTACCGCAGCAGAACGGTCTAGGGCGACAAGCCTCATGTTGACATCCCTTCTCTTGTCCAACATCCTAGGGGCTCCCATTGCGGGGGTCCTCCTAGAATCATCCTTCTTTGGTCTGCATGGTTGGCAGGAGCTATTTATCTTAGAAGCATTGCCAGCCCTTATCTTTGCCATCGTCTTTTTCTTTGCTGTTAAGGATAGGCCAGACCAAGTATCTTGGCTCTCTCAGGAGGAAAAGGACTATCTTACAGAAAACTATGAGAAAGAGAAGGCAGCCATGCAAAAGGTGAAGCGCTACTCTGTTCGTAAGGCCTTCACTGACCCTAAGGTACTTAAGCTCTGCCTGATCTACTTCCTTTGGGTGGTAGGTTTCTGGGGCTTTTACTTCTGGATGCCAACCGTTCTCAAAGAATTATCGGGCCTTTCTACATCCCTCTTAGGAGGGGCTATCGCCATCCCTATGATAGCGGCCCTAGTAGTACAAGTGATTATCTCTAAGACGGCTACCCTCACAGGGGATAAGGTTTGGCATGTAGCGGGAGCCTTGACAGTAGGGGCTGTTGGCCTTGCCTTATCACCTTTTGCCTCAAATTTAGCCCTAGCCCTTGTGCTCGTCTGTATGTCTGCTATCGGTATCCATGCAGCCATGGGGGTTTGGTGGACCATTCCAACTACCTTCTTAACGGGACCGGCAGCCGCTGGATCCATCGCACTTATTAACTCCTGTGGTAATGTGGGAGGCTGGGTTGGGCCTAACATGATGGCTTGGATTAAGGTTAATACAGGCTCCTTTGATGTAGGGTATTACATTATGGGTGGTGCCATGCTACTGGCAGCTCTATTGGTCCTCACCATTAAATATGGTTTTACCGGGAAAAAAGCCAAATAATCAGTCCATTAGACTTCCCTATATAATAGAAAAGAAGCCTTCTCTAAGGAGAAGGCTTCTTTTTGCATGAGTACTGTTACTAGATTTCCTCTGCTTTAGCCATATAAGACCGGATCAGTTCGCAAGATTTATGGAAGAGCTCTTGCTCCTTATCGGTCATAGGGAGTTCAATGATGGCTTCTACGCCGTCTTTACCCAAGATAACAGGGGTAGAGGCGTAGACGTGATCTTCACCATAATGGCCATCCAAGGCAACAGAGCAAGGGAGAATTTTCTTTTCATCGTGCAAGATGGCACGAATTAATTCGACCGTAGCTGTAGCAATGCCGAATTCAGTGGATCCCTTGCCGTTGAGAACTACATAGCCTTGGTGTTTAACAGCTTCATTGAGGGCCTCTTCATCCAAAGGAGGGAAGCGGTCTGGCATATCTTCTTGGAGTTGGTAGAGGCTCTTACCACCTATCATGATGCGGGAGAAGGGAATCATAGAGGAGAAACCGTGTTCACCCATAGCATAGGCTTGGAGGGATTTAGGGGAGATATTGTACTTTTGAGACAAGAGCATTTGCAGACGAGCGGAATCCAAAGCTGTACCAGAAGAGATGATCTTGTGTTTTGGATAGTCCAAGTGCTTTTGCAAGTAAGCTGCTATAACATCAGCAGGGTTGGAGATGGAGATAATGATACCAGAGAAGCCTGACTTTTTAAGGCGCGGAATGATATCCTTACAGATATTGATGGTACCGGCTAACATATCTAAGCGGTCTTGCCCCTTTACAGGGAGTAGGCCAGAGGCGTTGACGATGATATCGCAATCGCCCAAGTCCTCTACGGGAACAGCATAAGCTCTCACTTGATGAGGCAGATAGGAAGTAGAATCCTTAATGTCCTCAGCTTGGGAAATAGCTTTGTCCTTATCCACATCCGCTATATAGAGTTCATCTACTTGACCTTGTGTGGCTAGGGAGAGTGCAACATGGGAGCCGACATGACCGGCTCCGATAATACCGATTTTTCGTAATTTAATAGACATAATTAGACCTCCTATATAGCTTGTATTATAGCACTAATTCTTCCTTATAAGCCTGCATAAGGAAATAAAATTGTATAGATTCATGTTATAAAATACTTAGAATATGAGCGTATACTATAAATATAATCGTTAGGGTCTTTGTCAAAGTTCTTAATTTAAATATACTATTTACAATAATTGATTCTTGGTATGACTGTGGTAGGTGATGGTATGGATTTCGGAACAAGCCTTATCTTGGTAGTTTTCTTTTTGGTTCTTTTGATTGCTCTAGTTTTTACCCTTATCGGCTTGCCTGGCAATTGGCTCATGATGTTGGCCATAGCTATAACAGGTCTGATTACTAAGGGGAATCCTTTGTCCTTATGGCAGTGTATTATTCTGGTAGGTATCTTGTTACTAGGGGAAATCATAGAGTTTGCCTTACCTCTCCTCGGGGCTAGGCGTTATAAGCCATCTTCTTGGGCCTATGGGGCATCCATTATAGGGGCTCTTGTAGGTGGTATTATGGGAGCTGCTTTGATACCGCTTATAGGTGGCTTCATTGGGGCTGCCTTAGGTGTATTCTTCTTAACCTATTTTGTGGAAAGTCTCCAGGCTAGGAGACAAGAAGAAGCGCAGTATATAGCTCGATCAGCCATGATTGGGTCCTTGGTTGGCATGACCATTAAGTTTTCCTTGGCAGTTGGCATCCTCTGCTATATGTTTGTTTATCTTGTGGTTACCTATATTGGCTCTTTGTAAATCGCTATCTATCATAGGTCGCACTAGACCTATGATAGATAGCTTTTTCTTTTAGTCCTATATAGTTTTAAGCTATCGTGGTATAATTTAACTCTATGAAAATCATTGTTCGAGAGTGTTTATGCACTCTAGCCTATTTAATCGTGAAAGTAACGTTATGATAAAGGGGATTTTATGACCTTACAGCAATTAAAATATATCGTAGCTGTGGCGGAGACCGGGAATATGACCGAAGCGGCTGAAAAGCTCTTCATTGCGCAACCTTCTTTAACAAACGCCATTCGCAATTTAGAGAATGAAATGGGTATTACCGCCTTTACTCGGTCTAATAAGGGGGTTGAATTGACGCGGGAAGGGGAGGAATTGCTCTCCTATGCGCGGCAGATTTTAGAACAGGCTGATGTGATGGCAGAGCACTTCCAAGGGGAAAAGCACCGACGGCCTCACTTGTCCGTATCCTGCCAACATTATTCCTTTGCGGTTAATGCCTTTGTTGATGTTATTCGCAAGTATGATGCAGACGAGTATAATTTTACTCTTCGGGAGACTACGACTTACGAAATTATTGATGATGTATCCGTTGGTCGCTCTGAAGTGGGAGTCCTTTATTTGAGTCAAAGGAATGAACAGGTTTTGAGCAAAATGCTCAAGAAAAATGATCTACAATTTGAAGAACTCTTTGTGGCTCATCCTCATGTCTTCTTGTCCGATAAGGATCCTTTGGCCCATAAGGACGTCATTAGTATGGAAGACCTTTACCCTCATCCCTATCTGGTTTTTGAACAGGGTAGTCATAACTCAGCCTCCTATGCGGAGGAGTTTGTGCCAACCTTGGAATTTGATAAGCAAATTATGGTGAGGGATAGGGCGACTCTCTTTAACCTCCTCCATGGTCTTCATGGTTTTACCGTATCTACGGGTGTCATTGATGCTAAAATTAATGACCCTAATGTGGTGGCCCGTCCTTTGGATGTGCCAGGGCAAATGCGGGTGGGCATCATTACGGCTAAGCAGAAGAAGCTTAGTCGCTATGCATCGGCTTATGTAGAAGCCCTTTACCACCATGTACCCCGCTAGGCTATGGTTAGCCAAGAAAGGCTGAAAAGGTAAGGATGGCTTATTAAAACTAAGTCTTAGTATCTAGTCATAAATTTACTTTCAGTATATAATGGAGAGTATAAGAGAGCTCAGGCTCAGTCTATTTACTGGTAATAATCGATGACCTATATATAGAAGGGAAGACTCATGTTCAAACGTATTTTGATTGCCAACCGCGGTGAAATCGCGGTTCGTATTATTCGCGCATGTCAAGAATTGGATATTGAAACGGTTGCTATTTATTCTGAAGCAGATGAAACTGCCTTGCATGTACAGTTGGCTGACTATGCCATTTGTGTAGGTCCAGCAGATGCCTTGTCCTCTTACCTCAATAAGGAAGCCGTTCTCCAAGCGGCTTTGGATGCGCAAGCTGATGCGGTTCACCCTGGTTATGGATTCCTCTCTGAAGATGCTGACTTTGCAGAAATGATTACTAACAATGGTATGGTATGGATTGGACCAAACCCTGATACCATTCGTTTAGTCGGCGATAAGGACGTAGCTCGTGCATCTATGGTGCCATCCGGCATTCCTATGTCCAAAGGGTCAGATCCTTTGACATCCAATGAAGAAGCTATCGAAGCTGCTCGTGAAGTAGGCTACCCAGTTATCTTGAAACCAGTTGCTGGTGGCGGCGGTAAGGGTATGGCTGTGGCTAACAATGAAGAAGAATTGATCGATATCCTCAAATACAAGGTGGATATACTCAAGGTTAAGTACTACTTTGAACATTATATTGCTCGGTCCCGCCACATTGAAGTGCAAATCGTAGCCGATAACTACGGTGAAGTATTGCACTTGGGTGAACGGGAATGCTCCATCCAACGACGCAACCAAAAATTGATTGAAGAATCTCCATCCATCGCCTTGACAGAAGAAATGCGGGAACGGGTAGGGCAATTGGCAGTTAAGGCCGCTAAGTCCGTTCACTATTCCAACGTAGGTACCGTTGAATTCCTCTTGGACTTGGCTACCAATGATTTCTTCTTCATGGAAATTAATCCTCGTATCCAAGTAGAACATGGTGTTACGGAGTTGGTAACAGGCGTTGATTTGGTGCGGACACAAATCCGTATTGCTGCTGGTGAGTCTTTGGACTTTGTACAAAAGGATGTACGCTTTACGGGCCACGCTATTGAATGTCGTATCAATGCAGAAGATCCTGATAATAACTTCTTGCCATCTCCTGGTCTTATAACCTTTTTACATGAACCATCCGGCCCTCGAGTTCGTTTTGATTCCGGTGTAACAGCAGGTTTGTCCATCCAACCATACTATGACTCCATGATTGCTAAGGTTTTGGTCTATGGCCGTAACCGCGGTGATGCTATTAAAATTATGGAACGGGCTCTTAAGGAGTTCCGCATCGATGGTGTTAAGACAACTGTTTCCTTGCACCAAAAGGTCTTGTCTGACTATAAGTACCGTACGGGCGATATCGATACACAATTCGTAAAGAATCGCTTGCCGATCTATGAGAGCGTGCCTCACGAACACAACTAATATGGGACTTGGTCCCTGTCCTAAGGCCCCCATTCTGGCTCAGCCAGGGTGGGGGCCTTTTTTATCTATCACTAAAAAATGGGAGAAAGGTAAAAAATAGTAATGAGAATGGCGTAATTTGGGGCTTTATAGGCTTAAAAAGGTTGACTATTGAACATAAAACACGCATAATTAAAAGGTATTTAATTTTTGTATGGCGCACAAATGTATTGTGCAGAAAGATAGGTGGGTGTTCCATGAAAAAATCTCTTTGGAAACAAATGCTTTCTATTGCCATGGTTGGTGTGATGGCGGTAGGGTTTGCCGGTTGTGGCTCTTCCTCTTCCTCTAATGCTGACAAGGCAGATGGCGTGAAAATCGCTCTTTTAACTGCTACTTCCGGTTCTGGTGCCGCTTACGGCGAATCCATTAAGAATGGTGCAGAACTAGCAGTTGAACAAATTAATGGTCAATCTGACTCCGTTAAACTCAACCTTCAAGTGGAAGACACAAAAGGTGACAAGAACGAAGCTATCAACGCTATGAACAAGGTTATCTCTAAAGACCGTGTTGTAGGCGTTATAGGCCCAATGTTCTCCGGTTCTATGCTCGCAGCTGGTCCAATCGCTAACCAACAAAAGGTAGTAGCACTTGGTACTTCTACAACAGCAAATGGTATCACTGATATCGGTGAATACATCTTCCGTAATGCTGTTCCAGAAGCAGATGCTGTACAACAAGCTATCGTTCAATCTCATAAAACTTTGGGTTACAAAACGGCAGCTGTCTTGTACTCCAACAATGATGACCAAATGGTATCTGTAAACAAAATTGCACAAGATACTTTGCAAAAAGAAGGTGTTCAAATCGTAGCAACCGAAACATTTGCTAACAAAGACACTGACTTCTCTGCACAATTAACTAAGATCCAACAAGCTAAGCCAGATGTAATCGTGGTGGCTGCCCTCTATCAAGAAGGTTCCCTCATCATGAAAAAGATGCGCGAAATGGGTATGAATCAACCTGTTATCGGCTCTAACGGTTTTAATAGCCCACAATTCATCAAGACTGCTGGCTCTGCAGCTGATGGTGCTATCGTTGGTACACCATGGTTCCCTAATAAGGACGACCAAAAGGTTAAAGACTTCAAAAAGGCTTACCATGACAAATATGGTAAAGATCCAGACCAATTTGCAGCACAATCCTACGATGCGGTTTACCTCTTCGAAGCAGCTATTAAACAAGCGGGTATTAAACCAGGCGACGATGTAACTAAGGCTCGTGAACTCTTCCGTAATACATTGGCTAACATCAAAGACTTTGTTGGTGTAACTGGTAAGTTCGCATTCACTGAACATCGCGACCCTAAGATGGACTTGCAAGTTCTTCAAATTAAGGGTGGGGAATACCAACCATTGACTAAATAATCTTAGCCAATCAATTTAATAAGGAGTGACAATCTCGTGTTTTTACAGCAATTAGTTAACGGGCTTACGCTCGGTTCTTTATACGCTGTCATTGCAATCGGGTTGACACTGGTGTTCGGTGTTTTGGACATCATCAATATGGCTCACGGAGGCATCTTTATGATAGGTGCCTTCGTTGGTCTTTTTATGGTGGTAAATTTCCAAATGAACATCTTTGTTGCCATCATCGTTGCCATGATAGTAGGGGCCATTCTCGGCTACTTATTAGAAGTCTTTGCACTTCGTCCTTTGCGTCGCAAAAAAGTATCACACTTGGCGCCACTTATTTCTACTATCGGTGTATCTATTTTCTTGGAATCCTTGGCTCTCCTCATTTGGGGACCACAAACACGGACCTTCGGTGGTACCCTTTCCGCAGCACCATTTGATTTTGGTATCTTTAAGATTTCTATGGTACAAATCATTGGCTTGGGCGTATCCGTCCTTCTCATGATTATCTTAAATATCCTGATAAAGAAGACCAAAATTGGTAAAGCAATCCGGGCCACATCCCTATCTACGGAAACAGCAGCTCTCTTGGGAATCAACGCAACTCGTGTTATTTCCGTAACCGTTATGCTCGCATCCGCCTTGGGTGCTGCTGCTGGTGTCTTAGTAGGCCTCTCCTTCGATGCGATTGAACCTATGATGGGTTCCATCATCGTATTTAAGGGGCTTGCCGTATTGATCCTCGGCGGTCTTGGCAATATTACAGGGGCTATGGTAGGGGGCTTCATCTTGGGTGTAGCGGAAGTATTCACCGTTGCTTATGGTGCTTCTTCTTACCGGGATGCAGTGGCCTTTGGCCTCATTATTATTCTCTTGTTCTGGAGACCACAGGGTCTCTTTGGTTCCAAAGATAAAGGAGGTCGTCCATAATGGATATTTTCAATCCTTACTACCTCCAAGTAGTGATGTTTATGATCATCAATGCTATCCTTGGTATTTCCCTTTACTTTACTTTGTCTTCTGGTCAGCTTTCTTTGGGGGCTGCGGGCTTTATGGGTATTGGCGCTTATGTGGCAGCCCTCTTATCCCTTAAGGCTGATGTGCCTATTATTGTCGCTATCATCATCGGCGGTTTAGTAGCAGCCTTGGCGGCGGTTATCATCGGCTTGCCAACCACCCGTTTGAAAGGTCTCTATTTAGCTATTGCCACCTTGGGCTTTGGTGAAGTAGTGCGGGTTATCATTCTTAATATGGATGTAACCAATGGTGCTTTGGGCTTGTCTGGAATCCCTTCCATCCCACAAAAATTGACATCCTTCTTGTACTCTGTAGACTTTGATGGTATGGATGTACAAGCAGCCGCTAACCTCTTGACCATCC
>CAKPUJ010000037.1:0-9862 GCA_934191645.1 uncultured Veillonella sp.
GGAGCGGGTGAAGGGAATCGAACCCTCGCGACCAGCTTGGAAGGCTGGGGCTCTACCATTGAGCTACACCCGCATACAGGTCTCTCTTAAGAGATCTATAAAGAAAAAGACGAACTATGAATAGCCCGTCAATTCCTACTGTTGGTCGGGATAGCAGGATTCGAACCTGCGACCCCCTCGTCCCAAGCGAGGTGCGCTACCAAACTGCGCTATATCCCGTCGACAACATGGTAATTATATCAATTCAGGCAAGTTTATGTCAATAACTTTTTGAAATATTTTTCTTGTTTCTGACCATACTTCCGAAGCGAAATTACTTTGTCATTATACAAAAAAGGCCCCTACCCCGCAAGGGGTAAGTGCCATTTTCATCAAGTCTATATATTTTTAATTTCTCAAGGAGGCTAAGAGAGAAATTATTATTTATGACTCCGTGCAACCCCTGTCTTGATAGCTGTGTCTGCTACAGCCTTTGCCACAGCAGGCGCTACACGAGGATCAAAGACAGATACAGCCACATGGTCATCAGCCAATTCTTGCTCGGAAATAAGACCAGCCAAGGCATCTGCAGCAGCCAATTTCATGTCATCATTGATTTCACGCGCATTGACATCCAAAGCACCACGGAAGATACCAGGGAATACAGCTACGTTGTTAATTTGGTTCGGTGCATCGGACCGGCCTGTACCCGCAACGCGCACACCAGCGGCTTTCATGTCATCATAGGTCGCTTCTGGGTTTGGGTTAGCCATGGCAAACACGATGGCATCATCAGCCATAGATTCCAAGATTTCTTTGGTGAAAACCCCTGCCGCGGATACGCCCAAGAGGACATCTGCTCCTTTAGCATTATCAACCAAAGAACCTTGTTTGGATTCCAAGTCCAAGAGGTCAATCAATTGAGCTTGCAAGGAATCGAGGCGCTTATAGTCCTTGTGAAGGACACCAGAGGAAACGAGAACAGTAATGTTCCGAGCCCCTGCCAAGTAAAGGAGGCGAGCAATGTTAGCGCCCGCAGCCCCAGCTCCATTGACCACAATCTTGGCTGTTTCTATATTTTTGCCCACATGGCGAAGAGCAGCTTTCACGCCCGCTAAACAAGCAATAGCCGTGCCGTGTTGGTCATCGTGGAAGACAGGTATTTCCAATTCTTCCTTGAGGCGATTTTCAATTTCATAGCACTTAGGAGAAGAGATATCTTCCAAATTAATACCAGCATAATTTTTTTGAAGAAGTTTTACCGTATGGATGAATTCCTCTGGGTCTTCAGTATCAACAACTAGGGGCACACAGTCCACATTGCCGAACTTCTTAAAGAGAAGGGCCTTCCCTTCCATAACAGGCATAGCTGCAGCTGCACCGATATTACCTAGGCCCAAAACTCGGGTTCCATCAGAGATAACCGCTACCATATTGCCGCGGCAGGTCAAGTTAAAGGACTCTTCTTCGTTATCCTTAATGAGGAGGCAAGGTTCTGCTACACCTGGTGTATAGGCTACGGATAAATCATAAGCATCTGTAAGTTCGTACTTAGTAGATGTTGTCAAAAAGCCGTGGAGTTTACGTTTTTCATCGACTGCTTCTCGTTTGATAGCAGCCAAATCATGAATATCATGTGTTTGAGACATGGAATTTCCTTCTTTCCTTAGTTTAAATGGGACACACTCGTGTCAGAATCTATACACTTAATAGTAATTATTATTGGTTACACTCTCATTGTAGTATATCGAATTTTATAAAACAAGCTTTTATTTCTATTTTTTTCAATATATTATCTATACCTCTATGAAGAGGGTGTCTAAAACGATTCCCAGTCCTGATTATTTGATCTGTCTACAAGAGCAGAAACAGATTGGACTAATAAAAAGGGCCCTTGCTAGGCAAGGGCCCTTTCCTATATATCAAGGCTTATATCCTAAGCCTTAATGCTAGTTATTAATCTTCCTTAGGCAAATTACGACCGTAGAAGATTTCTGTCACTTCTCGCTTAAGTTCCTTATCGATTGCCTTCACTTCTTTTGGTGCTAAGTCTTCCTTAGTCACGCCGAAAAGGTAGTTATCCAAATCGTAGTCCTTAAGCATCATCTTAGTATGGAAGATATTTTCTTGAAGGATATTCACATCTACCATATTGTACTTAACTTTAGTCTCATCGGCAATATAGTTTTGGATCGAGTCAATAGGATGGTCGATGTAAATCTTCTTCCCTTCTACATCCCGGGTAAAGCCCCGTACCTTGTAGTCCAAGGAGATGATATCTGAGTCGAAGGAATCGATCAAATAGTTGAGCGCATTAAGAGGCGAAATCTCACCACAAGTAGACACGTCGATGTCAGCCCGGAAGGTACATACGCCGGTATCTGGATGGCTTTCAGGGTAGGTATGAACGGTCAAGTGAGACTTATCTAAATGGGCTACCACATCGCCAGAATTAGGGATTTCCACCGGTTCCTCGGAGATGAGGATAGTTACAGAGGCCCCTTGTGGATCATAGTCCTGCTTAGATGCATACAGGATATTAGCACCAATAATCTTCGCTACATGCTCCAAAATCTTGGATAGGCGATCTGCACTATATTGCTCATCGATATACTTAATATACTCAGCCTTTTCCTCTTCCGTCCGAGTATAGCAAATATCGTAAATATTAAAGCTCAAGGTTTTTGTTAAGTTATTGAACCCATATAGCTTCAATTTAGGTTTTGCCTTATATAGTGTATCCATGCTGTGCACATAGCCTTTCTAATTCATCACTTGTTGCTAATCGACATAAGACTCAATAGTCGAACCCTAAGGTCACATCTCTAGGAAAGTTATCGTCTTATTATATGATTTTTTTATCGCTTTTACAAGATTCTCTAAGGGTCTCATAAGGCCTCTGAAAGTCCCCGTCCATCCATCTTATAAAGGCCCTAGCCATCTCACTTATAAAGAAAAAGGCAGGCCACAAGGCCTGCCCCTAACCGAGCTGATCTAAGCTTATAAAATCTACGTCAAATGTTCCATTATCATAGGTTACGATAGCAAATGTTCCCTTAGACCCATCTCTCGGCAAGGCTAAGGACCCAGGATTAACGAAGACCTGGTCTCCTTTATAGTCCACCCGGTGGATGTGGGTATGGTCTGCTACTACCAAGCGGGCTCCCATTGTTTGGCCCAAATAGAGAAGTTCCGGTACATAATTAAAGTAATCCACACGATGACCATGCGTCATGTAGATATAGGTATCTTCTAGGGGAATCAATTGTTCCTGAGCCTCTAGATGAGTACCTCGGTCATTATTTCCACGAACTAGGTAAACCGGTACATCTACATGATCTCGCAAATAACGGCCATCATCGCCCAAATCACCAGCGTGGAGCCAAAGGTCCACATGGCCCGGCTCAAGGGCTGCCAAGACCTCATCTATAAGTTCCGTATAGCCATGAGTATCCGACATAATACCGACTTTTGTCATAAGGACTTCTCCTACTGAGCCTCTAAGAGGGCCACCAATTTGCGAATCGCTGCCCCCCTATGAGAGACAGCTTCCTTTTGATCTAGGCTCATCTCAGCCATGGTTTTATCATATTGAGGAACGAGGAAGTAAGGGTCATAGCCAAAGCCACCATCCCCTCTCCCTTCTTCCAAAACCCTTCCGGAACAGGTTCCTTCCACTTCATAGAGGCGGCCATCTGGAAAGGCTAAGCAGAGGGCTGCTACATACTGGCCTGACCAATCAGCGGACCCAGACTTCTTAAGCTCTTGGATAAGTTTAGCATTATTAGCCGCATCATCCCCATGGTGGCCAGCATAGCGAGCGGAATACACCCCAGGGGCCCCATCTAAAGCGTCTACGACTAAGCCCGAATCGTCAGCCAAACAAGGAAGACCGCAGGCCTCCATATAGTAGAGGGCCTTTTGACGGGCATTCTCCTTAAAGGTTGTCCCGGTTTCATCCGGTTCTGGGGCCTGACAGATATCCTTAATGGATAGACACTCATAGCCCAACTTATCAAAAGCTGCAGAGAATTCTCTAATCTTTCCCTTATTACCGCTTGCAATCACGAGTTTCATATACAAAACCTACCTTCTTTGCTAGAGGCCCAAGGGCCTCTTTCTCTACTTCAATGAGTCTATCAATAGCTTGGTCAGCCATGTCCAAAAGAGCATTCAATTGGCTCCGATCAAAGGTGCCGTGTTCTCCAGTCCCTTGAACTTCTACATACTGCCCTTGACCAGTGCGTACTACATTCATATCAACCACGGCATCCCGGTCTTCTGCAAAGCAGAGGTCCGTAATAGGGCCATCATGATCTAGGCCTACGGATATGGCTGCCAAAAAATCCCGCACTGGAAAAGGACCGGTATGTCCATATATTTTATCCACTGCATCCACCAGGGCCACAAAGGCGCCTGTAATGGCAGCCGTCCGCGTACCTCCATCAGCCTGGATGACATCACAATCCAAGGTAATCATCTGTTCACCCAAGGCTTCTAAGTCAACCACAGCTCGGAGAGAACGACTAATGAGTCGCTGAATTTCTATGGTCCGACCTGTTTGCTTACCACGTATGGCTTCACGGGGCACTCGATTGGCTGTCGCTCTTGGTAGAAGGGAATACTCTGCCGTTACCCATCCGCTACCTGTTCCCTTAATGAATCGAGGCACCTTATCTTCTATACTAGCCGTGCAAAGCACCTTGGTCTTACCGCACTCAATAAGGACAGACCCCTCTGCGTATTCCGTAAAATTACGGGTAATCGTAATAGGCCGCAACTGGCCAGCCTGCCGATTATCTGGTCTCACAAAAACCTCCCTATACTGTAGGTAAGACCTATCTCATCTTACCTTTCACATAGCCTATTCTATACACTATATAAGTCATATTCTATACCCTACATTGTATACTATAGGACTTAACTTTGACCATCCAAGGCTACTAGGATAGGCTTTACAGTCCTCTTCCCAAAGATACAGTCCTACCACTGCCCATCTGATGAAATCTGGCCCTCAGGCAGGCTAGGATCGACTAAGCAATAGCGATCAAAGCCACCCCTCCTTTGCGCTGCCTCGTAGTATTGATAAGCTTCATCTCTCGTAGCTTGGTCCGCTTGCCAGGGAACAAACATGGCGTAGACCATTTGTTTGCCATAGGGCCCTCCCCGACCAATGGATTCGACCTGACGCCATCCTAGGCGACCAGCCTGACCTGGGTAGAGGCGAATGGCCTCACGACGGCTTTCCTCTATACCCGTTTCATCATAATAGAGAGACCTACTCTTGGTCCAAAGTGCCTTATCCCCTTGTACTTGACCATAAGCCTCATCATGCCGATTAGCCCATTGGACCTTCCACTTGGCGATGATATCGTCAATATAGGTAGAAACCTCTTTAGATTGCTTATACAGGGCAGGGTCGTATTGTGGTTCTACCACATGGCTATAGTCCAAACCTGCCATGGACAGGATAATACCCGTATTGACATAAGGTAGGGCCGCTTGCACAGAATAGCCTCCTTCTAGGACGGCTATATGGGCCTGTAAAAGGTCTGCAATCTGCGCATAACCCTGGGCCGTCACCTGCATATTAGCCAAGGGGTCTGAGAAGTGATTATCTTGGCCTGCAGAGTTGATGATGAGCTCTGGCCCAAAGTCTTCCAACATGGGCAAAACCAGTTCTTTCATAATCTTGAGGATGCCTTGGTCGCCCGTTCCGGGTGGAAGAGGAATATTGATATTGGACCCCCAGGCCTGAGGGCCGCCAAATTCATCCATAAAACCCGTGCCCGGATAGAGGGTTCGCCCATCTTGGTGGAAAGAAATATAGAGGGTGTCTGGATCATGGTAAAAAATATCCTGACTACCATCGCCATGGTGGACATCTGTATCGACAACGGCTACCCTGTTAACCCCATACTTGTGACGGAGGTGAGCTATCATGATAGCTTCTGTATTAATGGTGCAAAAGCCTCGAATGCCGTGAACCATCTCCATTGCGTGGTGCCCTGGTGGCCGCACCAAGGCAAAGGCTCGTTTAACCTGTCCCTGCATAACCGCTTCTGCCGCAGCAATAGCACCACCAGCGGAGACCCTATGAGCATCTGTGACCCAGGAGGACAGATTAGGGGCCCCCACATGCACGCGGGCTATCTGCGCATCCGTAGCCACTAGGGGATTATATTCACGGATACCAGGCAAATCAAAGATTCCCTCCTCCAAGAGTTGGTCCCTAGTATAGAGGAGCCGCTCCTCCCTCTCTGGATGAGTTGGCGAAATCTTCCAATCAAAGGCTGGGAAAAAGACCAGACCCAAATCAACCGCATCAGGTCTGAGATGACCTAATCCATACTTTCTATTAGGACACATGACCTGTCACCCCCGCTTCTAATTGAACACTTGCTGTAATCGTCATATGGCTAGTCCCCCAGCCTTCTATGACAGGAAAGGCTTCTATGTGCTTTAAAACCAGAGGACCTTTCTCTAAGCCTAGGATATGTGCTTGCTCTTCAAGCTTCTTAAAGGCATAGTCCACCGCTTCTTCTTCAGTCCTAATAGAAGTATTCCCCTCCTGTAAACCCAACTCAGGAATGGTAAGTATCCCAGTTTTCGTATCTATATGGATGGTCAACTCCAGACTATGGCGGGCCATAGCAGCCCCCAAGGCATTGGCCACAGCCGCATCCTTAGGAACCAAGATACGATAATTGGTATAGGCTTCTAACAGGGGCTTAAAAGCCTGGGCTGATCCACCTATCAACACCAGCGTATCTGGTTGGAAGGGGTGGGGATTAAGCAAATCTTCCACCACATAAACAGGCTGTCGGTTTGCCTCTTCAACCATAGCTTCAATAGCCGCCACTATAGTTTGAGCAGCTTCTTGTGCTACCTCTCCTAGGTCGAAGTCGGCCACGGCCTCTTGGGCCTTAAGCAGGTCCCCATAGTGGGCATAGCCCAAAGCAAGCAACGCATCCCCTAGGGTCGCTTGGTTGCCACCTAGGGCTACCGATGGCCCCACCCGATCGGGTCCTATAAGAACACGGTTATCCTTTTTTCGTAAAACTGTTTCTCCCGCCAGGCCAATCGACCTAACCAAAAACGATTGTATCGACGACGGATAGCCATCAATGCTTAGGCCTTCCTTGGTCATGAGGGGCTTTCCCTCTTGCCAGAGGGAAATGTCCGTCGTAGTTCCACCTATATCTAAAGCCACCGCCATAGGATAGGCTTTCATAGCCTCTAGGGTATAAAGGCCTAATACAGACGCAGCAGGTCCGGTAAATGCCGTTTCTACAGGTTTTTCCAAGAGCGCATCGATAGGCAGAGACCCACCATCGGCTTTCAAAATATAAAAGGGGGCTAAAATCCCCCGTGCTTCTAGGGCCATTTGAACAGAGGTCTTAAAGTCTCGGAAAATCCTTTCTACCGCGGCGTTGTAATAGGCCGTCACCGTACGACGCGGGAAATTGAGAGAGCCCGATAGACTAGCGCCAGTAGACACAAAATCATAGTAGTCTCCCAAAATAGCTCCAATTCGAGCTTCTTCCTTAGGATTTCGAACGGCAAATTTGGCCGATAGGGCTGCCCTTTTAATCCCTGGCTTACCCTTATATGCGCCAACATGAGCAGCTTCAATCTCATCCAATAGGTCCCGAAGATCCTCTTCTTTCATCCGCTCTTGCAAATGGCCTCTATGGTCCGTATACCCCTGTAGGATATAAGGTTTAACAGGAAAGGCATGCTCTATGTTAAGACCTGGACCAGGTATGACGAAGAGGTCTACTGGATCTAGGTGGTGGTTGACGATAGCATTAGTCACGACCGTAGTGGATAGCGTCACTTGGCTAATTTTATCGGCTTCAATCCCCTCTTGACTCAACACCTTATCCAAGGAGGCCAGAAGTCCCACCATAAATTGCTCATGGGTGGTGCGGGACTTAGCGGCTCCTAAGAGGCGGTTATGGTCTACAACCACTGCATCTGTAAAGGTTCCCCCTACATCTATGCCTAATCGCATACTGTTCACACCTTTCTATCCATTCGATTACCTATTAGTGTATCATGTGAGACTGAAAGACCTATAAAAAAGAGACCCCGAAGGGTCTCTTTTTATTTGCCTCGAGATACAGAAGCGTAGTTTTTAATGATGACAATTGGCGTCATTTGGCTATCATTACCAAATGGATTATCGATCAAGATTTTGGCAATTTCTTTTGGTTTCATCCCTTTGGACTTACCCAAGATAGCTGCCCGTTTAAGATCGTTAACATCGGCCACGACAGCTCCATAAGCACCCGTCCGTTGAGCGATTTTTTCTGCCACCTTATCCGGTTTTTGTGGACCGTAAACAATGTGCTTGTCATAAGGAGGCATAGTCCCAGTAACGTCATCAGCCAAGGAGGCTTGACGGGCCATAGCATAGAATACACCAGCCTTACGGAGGAATACCTTAGCAAAGGCCCCACAGATAAAGGCCCAGAGAACCTTCCAACGGCCTTCTAATTCCATAGCTGCTTGCATACCATAAATGGATGCCATAGACCCTTCCTTATCGATGAAGCGGTTGATGAGGCGGGCTTGCCAGGATGGACGAAGTTCTTCTGGTCGTGTCACAGCCCCTTGGGTAATAGCCACAACGGATTCTGCAACGCAGACAATGTCTTCTGGGCCAATATCTTGACCAGCGTATTGAAGAATGGCTTCTACGATGTCATCGCTTTCCGTCAAGATGCGTGTATGTACAGGCAATAATTGCAATTCAGACATGGGCTTGACCTCCTAACCTTGATAAGCTTTCATAATTTCATCGTGAGTCAGACGAATCCGTTGTTTGGTAATGCGATAGTCCGTGCGACCTACGACTTGGTAGTAGATATCGATATTGAAATCAGGGATATCTTGAATATCGCGGTCGATATTGCCGGACTTACCAGTCAAGATCAAGCGCAAACGAACCGTACCACCCTTGCCAGGCTTAACAATCCAGGATTCGAAATAACCATCATGGCGTTCACCCCGTTCTACGTGAGTTGTCCAGGTTTCAATCTTGCAATCATCAAATTGTTCTTGTGGCAAGAGGTGACGAGGAAAGAGATCCATAATAGTTCCATATTGTTTGCCAGAATTGCCAAAAGGAATATCTAGCACAAAGGTAGCTGACGAAAAATCCTTGGATTCTAATTTGAGTTCACTTCTTCGTTTGGTAATCAGCTTTACATTTTCATTACCTTGTCGCCATACAAATAGGCGGAACAAGAGGTATAAAATTGCGATGATGACGATAAGGGCCACAATCACATTGATCAACGTGTAGATCATCATATATGCCACTCCTCTACTGATGAATTTTACAATACTACTTATACCATACTACATTTCTAACCTAGATTCTATCTTTTTATTCCTGGCTAACCACTAGCATTGAATAATTTATAACGGTTTAAATCAAGCGACAATGATCTATATCTATGGATTCATCATCGATGAAATTAGCAGCTAAGCGCTTAGCTAAGTCGATGTCTTTGGTAAAGCGAAGCTTAACTGATCCCATACCCTCACGGTTATTGACGATTTCTTGGTCACGCAAGACACGACCTACCAATTCCGCTGTTTCATAGGCTGGATCGATATAGCGAATCGAATCTCCCGTAATCTTTTCCAATTCCTTCTTAACAAAAGGGTAGTGGGTACAACCTAGCACAACCGTATCAATATGGCGGTCCTGAATGGGTGCTAAGTAGGATCGAATGGCTCTTTCTAAAATAGGGCCTTGAATATGACCAGTCTCAATGAGACCCGCAAGTTCAGGGCAGGGTTGTTCCCAAACCTTAAGTTGTGGTTCAATTTCTAAGGCCACATACTTATGGACATGACTAGCTACGGT
>CAKPUJ010000038.1:0-9495 GCA_934191645.1 uncultured Veillonella sp.
GTATTGGTCATTGCTGTTTTCTACACGGCAGAACTTCATTTAGGTTATTTAGCTATTGCAGCTGTCATTGTTGCTATTATGGTGGCCTTTAATAAGACTAACCGTACTAACCCTCTCTTCTATTTAATTCCGGGTATCTGTCTATGGCTCTGTATTCATGAATCTGGACTTCACTCCACCATGGCAGGTGTTATCACCGCTATGACTATTCCTTCTACCTCTTCTGTGGAAGGTAAAGAAGCACCTTTGGATGCCTGGGAAGGGGCCCTTTCTAAATGGGTAACCTTCCTTATCTTGCCACTTTTCGGCTTTGTAAATGCGGGCGTTTCCTTTGGCGACTTTGGCCTTAAAGATTTTGAACACCCTGTTGTTATCGGTGTTGCCTTGGCCTTGTTCCTTGGTAAACAAATCGGTGTATTCTCCAGTGTATTCGTCATGGTTAAGACCGGCCTTGTACCGATGCCTAAGAATGCTTCTTGGGCTCAAGTTTACGGGGTATCCCTTGTCTGCGGCGTTGGCTTTACCATGTCTCTCTTTGTATCCCTTTTGGCCTTTGATCCTGGTGTAGCTCAAGAACATGCCAAAGTTGGGATCTTTATTGGTTCTATTGTTTCTGGCCTCGCTGGTTATTCTTTACTTCGCATTTTAAATAAGAGGGAGAAATTTCAACCAGTAGATGGCGATTAAGGAGGCGCGATGCGAAAAAAACTTCGAAAACACTTATCCACATTTATTGAATCACCTTCTACTTCAACGATACTTCTATTAGGAGCTACTGTATTAGGTTTAGCCTTAGCAAATTCACCCCTCGCTGACCAATACCACCATCTCTTGGAAGAACACATAGGCTTTTTCACGATTGAAGAATGGATTAATGATGTGCTTATGGCCATATTCTTTCTCTTGGTAGGGCTGGAGGTAAAACGAGAAATCCTCTTCGGAGAACTTAATACTAATAGCAAACGTATCTTACCTGGCATTGCTGCGGCTATGGGGGTCGTCTTTCCCGCTTTGTTCTACTACCTCATTGCAGGCGCTAATCCTAGCTATAGCCATGGATGGGCCATTCCAACGGCTACTGATATAGCCTTTGCCTTAGGGGTTGTAACGGCCTTGGGCTCTCGGGTGCCATTGGCCATGAAAGTCTTTTTAACAGCTCTCGCTGTAATTGACGACTTGATTGCTATTTTGATTATCGCTATATTCTATACGGCATCTATTCAATGGACCTACTTAGTGGGCGCATTGGTTATCATAGGAATCTTGGTTTACATCAACAAGAAGAACTATGCTCGTCCCATGTCCTATATTCCCTTGGGGATAGCCCTCTGGTTCTGCGTATTCCAATCTGGCCTTCATGCCACCATGGCAGGGGTTATCCTTGCTATGTGTATACCGGGGACTGCCTTCATAGGAAAAGAGGAGGTTTCCCCTATGGAAGAATGGGAGCATGCCCTGTCCAACTGGGTCAGCCTCTTAATTGTTCCCGTATTTGCTTTTGCCAATACGGGCGTATCCCTAACAGGGTTCCAGATTTCTGATTTGACCCATCCTGTCGTTTTGGGTGTGGCTTTGGCTCTGGTTTTGGGTAAGCAAATTGGTATCTTTGGTACCGTGTGGCTTCTGGTGAAGACAAAAATCGTACCTATGCCGGCTCAGACTCGGTGGATCCATGTTTATGGTGTATCCGTTGTCTGTGGCATTGGTTTTACTATGTCTTTGTTTGTGACTCTTTTGGCCTTTGATTCCAGTCAGGTAGATAGTATCAATAGAGCTAAAGCTGGTGTCTTCTTGGGATCCATGGTAGCCGCTGTGATAGGGTATTTAATCCTACGCTTTACCAAGGTGAATAAGGGTGACTCCATGTTGACTCAGTCTTTATTACAAAAGAAATAAAATAGAAAAAAAGAGGCTTTCACGCAAGAGAAAGCCTCTTTTTTGACGAATGGAGTAGAATAGGATAAAATTTTAAACAAGTGAGGTGACTATGATAAAAAAACCGATCATTACAATGCTAACGATTACTCTCTGCTACCTTATGGGTACAGTAGTAGGGGCTAATACATTAAAAAGTGGGTCTTCTGGCTACGAAGTGAGACAATTGCAAGATATGTTGGTAACCCAAGGCTATCTAATTGATAACGTGGACGGTGTCTTTGGTAACAATACGGAATATGCGGTCCGAGTCTTTCAGGCGGAGCGTCATATGCCTGTAACAGGTATTGTGGATAGCAAGCTTATGGGGATTATTCGTAAGAATAATGAACGTTTTGCTACGCGAGCTTTGGCAAATGGAGCGCCTAGTCAATATAAAAAGGTTATGACCATGGAGTCATCCGCTTATTCTGCAGCTGATTCATCCGGCTACACGGCTCGTGGTAATGCTTTGCGGCGGGGCTTTGTATCCGTTGACCCTAGCGTCATCCCTTTAGGCACAGAACTCTTCATTGAAGGCTATGGCTTTGCCATCGCTGATGATACGGGTGGAGCTATCCGAGGACACATGATTGATGTAGCCATGGATTCTCACTATGAGGCTATCCAATGGGGCCGTCGAAATGTAAAAGTATATGTTCTTAAATAAATACGCGTCCTTCAAGATTCTAACTTTCAGAAGAATTTTGGAGGATGCTTTTTTAATGTTCGGGAAAAATGCTATAATAAACTGATTTAAAAAGGAGGCTGACATGGAAAAAGTACGCCGCGTGGAACGAATTGCGGCTCTTACCAAAATGTTGGTAGATTCGCCACAAAAACTTATTTCTCTCAATGAATTTTGCGACTACTTTGGTATCGCCAAATCTACCTTGAGTGAAGATATAGCTAGCCTTAAACGGGCTATGAATCATTTCGAATTGGGAACAGTAGAAACTGTTGCTGGAGCTGCTGGGGGTGTGCGTTTTATACCTCACCGTCGTGGGGCGCAAGCTAACCAGATTCTGCGGGATGTGCAGGCCCGTATGCAGGAGCCTGACCGCATTATTACAGGTGGCTTTATTTATATGTCTGATATCCTTTACGATTGGCACATTATGAGCCGCTTAGGGGAAATTATGATGAGCCGCTTTGCTGATCGTCAACCGGATTATATCTTGACGGTGGAAACAAAGGGGATCCCTTTGGCTGTTATGGTTGCAAGGGCCTTTAATAAACCCCTCGTTATCGCTCGCCGCGACTCTAAGGTGACAGAGGGGTCTTGTATCTCCATCAACTATGTGACGGGCTCTAGCAAGCGCATTCAAACTATGACTCTTACTAAACGAGCTATACCACCTAATTCACGGGTCCTCATTGTCGATGATTTCATGAAGGCTGGTGGTACGGCTAAGGGTATGGCTGAATTGGTGTCTGAAATGAATGGTGTAGTAGTTGGCACAGGGGTATTGGTGGCTACTGAAGAGCCAAATCCCAAATTAATTGATCATTACGAATCCTTGTTTACCTTCCATAACATTAATGAAAGAACTAAGGAAATTAATATCGAACCCGTATGGGAACCAGAAGGAGAATAATATGGCACATATTGCATCTGTTGTACTAGCAGCGGGTAAGGGTACTCGCATGAAATCCAAATTGCCAAAGGTTTTGCATAAGGTAGCTGGTAAAGCTATGGTGGAGCGGGTCTTGGAAACGGCCTCCTCCATTGGCACAGAACGAAATGTAGTCATCATTGGATTTGGTGGCGACGCAGTTAAAGAATACCTAGGCGACCGCGCTGAATATGTGGTTCAAGAAGAACAAAATGGTACAGGTCACGCTATGAAGCAAGCCTTTCCTGCTTTGGGAGACTTTGATGGGACCATCTTGCTCCTCTGCGGGGACACGCCGTTAGTAACGAAGGAATCCTTAGAAAATCTTGTGGCAGACCATGAAAAGAATCAAGCAGCTGCTACAGTTTTAACAGCTCATATGGATGATCCTACCGGTTATGGCCGAATCATTCGTGACGAATCTGGTAAGGTAGTCCGTATTGTGGAACAAAAGGATGGCAAGCCAGAAGAATTAGCTGTAGAGGAAATCAATACAGGCATGTACGCCTTCGACTCTAAAAAGTTGTGGCCTTGTCTAGATCTCTTATCCGATGATAATGCACAAGGGGAGCTGTACATTACAGACGTAATAGGCATTTTAGTAGGACAAGGAGACCGTGTTGGGGCCTACATGATGGAGGATAATGAAGAATCTTTGGGCGTTAACTCACGCGTCCAATTAGCACAAGCTGAAGCGATCCTCAAAAAACGTAAGAACCGTCAACTCATGGAAGCAGGGGTGACCCTTATTGATCCAGCTACTACCTATGTGGCACCGGAAGTAACCGTAGGCCCAGATACGATCCTCTATCCAGGCACTGTGTTAGAAGGTAATACAGTTATCGGAAGTCAATGCCAAATTGGTCCTCATACGCGCTTGACCAATGTTCAAGTAGGGGATAATAATACCATTCATTTCACCTATGGTCACGACTGCCAAATTAAGGATGGCACGGATATTGGACCATATGTTCACCTTCGTCCTAATACGGTTATAGGAAATGATGTTCACATTGGCAACTTTGTGGAAGTTAAGAATTCTAATGTGGGCCAAGGAACTAAGTTCCCACACCTCTCCTATATCGGTGATTCCGATGTGGGTACGGGTGTAAATATCGGCTGTGGTACTATTACAGTTAACTTTAATGGATCTACCAAAAGCCGGACTCGTATTGGCGACCATGCCTTTGTAGGATGTAATTCCAACTTGGTTGCACCTGTGGAAATTGGTAACTATGCCTATGTAGGGGCTGGGTCGACCATTACTAAGGATGTGCCATCTAAGGCTTTGGCTGTAGGGCGCGCTCGTCAAATAGTAAAAGAAAACTGGGTTAATGACGAAACCTTTAAACGCAAATAAGACTCATAGAATTCTCATTAAAAAGGTGAATACATTTCCAGGGAAATGGTATACAATATAAGTAATCACCTATGTATTCTGCATAGTTATATTCCACCGTAAGTATAGAGGGGTACTAACAAATGGCATTTGAAGATGGCAAAAAGCTTAAGATTTTCACTGGTAATGCGAATCCAGCCTTGGCGCAAGAAATCTGTGATTATTTAGGCCTGCCTTTGGGAAGAGCAACAGTTGGTCGTTTTAATAATGGCGAAGTACAAATTATGATTGATGAATCCGTTCGTGGCAAGGATGTATTCATTGTTCAACCAACTAGCTACCCAGTTAACGACAACATGATGGAATTATTCGTTATGGCGGATGCTCTGAAACGCGCTTCCGCAAGTCATATTACCGCTGTCGTGCCTTATTATGGATATGCACGGCAAGATCGTAAAACTCGTGGCCGTGAACCAATCACTGCAAAACTCATTGCAGACTTAATGAAAACAGCAGGTATTACCCGATTGGTAACCATTGATCTTCATGCTGGTCAAATCCAAGGATTCTTCGATGGTCCGGTAGACCATTTGGTAGGGGCACCTATCTTAGCTAAATACATCAATGAAAAAAAACTGGATAATATTTGTGTTGTGTCTCCTGACCTCGGTGGTGTAACCCGTGCCCGTGATTTAGCTGATCGCGTAGGTGCGCCGATTGCTATCATTGAAAAGAAACGACCTGAACCAGGTGTGGCTAAAGTTATGAACCTCATCGGTGATGTAAAAGGCAAGCATTGTATCCTTGTGGACGATATCGTTGATACAGCAGGATCTCTCGTAGAAGGGGCTAAGGCGCTCAAAGAATTTGGTGCTGCATCCGTTATGGCTGCTGTTACCCACGGTGTTTTGACAGATCCTGCGTCGGAACGCATTGCTAACTCCAACATTCAAGAGTTGATTGTTACCAATACTATTCCATTGCCAGAATCTTGCAAGTTGCCTAATGTAACACAACTTTCCGTAGCGCCTCTCTTGGGTGAAGCTATCATGCGTATCTTCCATCAAGTATCTGTATCCAGCCTCTTCGATAACAACGAAGAATAATAGGTGGATTCTTGAAATTGGTAGTAGGCTTGGGTAATCCAGGCAAACAATACGAGACAACTAAGCATAATGTGGGCTTTATGGTGGTGGATGCCATAGCGGAATCCACTAGCCATACGCCTTGGCGAGAAGAACAAAAGGCTGAGGTCTCTTCTATTACGGTAGAAGGGGAAAAGGTTCTCTTAGTGAAACCTCTTACTTTTATGAACTTGTCAGGTGAAGCGATAGGTCCTTTGATGCGTTACTATAAGATTGATCCATCCGATGTGTATTGCGTCTATGATGATATGGACTTTCCAGTAGGTAAGCTTCGCATTCGCCCTAATGGTTCTGCTGGTGGCCACAATGGGATTAAGTCCTTGATTCAACACATAGGAACGGAAGCGTTTCCTCGTTTTCGTGTTGGAATCGGTAGACCCCTTCCTCAATGGACTGTTGTAGACCATGTGCTGGCTCCCTTTCCTGAAGAACAAAAAGAGGCCATTGATAAGGGGATCAAGGCTGCTGCTAAGGCCCTATTAGGGACCTTGAAAGTGGGCCTAGATAAGGGAATGAACACCTATAATCCCAGAAAACGACCTCGTTAAGTAAGACAGGAGTCTTTATGACTCCTGTCTTTATTTTTAATCTGTAGAGGTTTCTGGATTTTGTGCCTCCCTATAGAAGGAGTTAATTTATGACGAAGAAAAACTATAATCAGACTTCCATGCCCTATGTAGACCTCTTAAAATCTTATGTAAAAGAAACATTTATTCCCTTTCACACGCCAGGACATAAGATTGGTCATGGTGCTCCTAAGGATTTACAAGATTGGATGAGCGAAGCCTTGCCCTATGATTTAGGAGTTATGTATGCCCTAGATGACCTGCATGAGCCAGAGGGAGCCTTTAAGGAAGCTCAAGATTTAGTGGCTGACCTTTATGGAGCCAAGGCTGCTTGGTATTCTGTTAATGGTACGACGGCCCTTATCATGACTATGATCATGGCTACAGTAGGGGAGGGGGACTCTCTTATCATCCCACGAGAGGCCCACAAGTCTGTCATGTCTGGTCTAGTTATATCGGGGGCTAAACCGATTTACCTACCTAGCCGTTTTGATGAAGAGTGGGGCATTCAGCTAGGGGCTAGTTTGGAGGACTTAGTATCCACCCTAGATGCCCATCCAGAGGCTAAGGCGGTTCTCTTGGTATACCCTAACTACTATGGCTTGGGTATCGATATAGAAGCTATGGTGGCAGAATGCCATAAACGGGGGCTCATCGTCTTGGTGGATGAAGCCCATGGACCTCACTTGCCCTTTGATGACCGCTTGCCCGTAGAGGCTTTAGAGGCAGGGGCCGATTTAGTGGCCCAATCCACCCATAAGTCTTTGGGGTCCTTGACTCAAACGTCTACACTCTTGGGCCAGGGGGATCGAATCGATTACCGGAGAGTGACCCAGGTTCATCAGATGTTACAATCTACAAGCCCTAACTATATCTTTATGGCCTCCTTGGATATGGCCCGCCAGCAGATGGCTACAGAGGGACCTGAACTAGTGGAGAAGGCTGTTGATTTAGCCTATCAACTGCGGACTGGTGTCCAAGCAATTCCTGGCCTAAAAACTATGGATGGAAGTCGGCTTGCTAAGAATTTTGATCCTACCAAGGTACTCATTGATGCGAGAGACTTAGGACTTGATGCGGTTGCTTTCGAGAGGTGCTTGCGAGACCATAAAATCGAGGTTGAGCTGATTCAGGCTTGCCACGTCTTGGTAACCATTACTATAGGGGATAGTGAGGCATCTATTCAGGCCCTTCTCACGGCCCTAAAAGAAATTAGTCAAGAGTGCTTGGAAGAGGGGGGATATTCCTCACCTATTCCTTCCTTGGACCAGGTGAATTTGGCCCTCCCTGAACCTACCTTGATTAAAACGCCACGACAGGCCTTCTATGCTAGTCGTGAGACAGTTCATTTAGCTGAATCCTGTGGCCGCATTTGTGGAGAAACAATCAGCTATTACCCACCTGGCATCCCTCTTATTAGTATTGGCGAAGAAATTACGCCAGCTGTGATACAATATATGAAAGATAAACAAGCACTTGGATATGTGCCGAATGGGGCAGCTGATATGTCCCTGGAGACTATTGTTGTGTTAAAGGATTGAGTATGGGACGACTGATTATTATTGAGGGGGGCGACGGCAGTGGAAAGGCCACCCAAACGGCCCGTTTAGCCGATCGACTTCGACAAGAAGGGAAGAATGTTAGAACAGTTACTTTCCCTAACTATGAGTCTGGTGCAGCTATGCCTATTAAGATGTACCTAGCAGGGGACTTTGGTAAAAAGCCTGGAGATGTAAATCCTTATGTAGCATCCTCCATGTACGCCATAGATCGCTTTGCTTCCTTCCGGAAGGATTGGGAGGACTTTTATAAGAAGGGTGGCATTGTATTAGCGGACCGTTATACGACGTCTAACATGGTTCATCAAATGGTTAAGTATGATGATCCTGCTGAAAGGGCTGACTTTCTCGATTGGTTGGAAGACTTCGAATATACGAAGTTTGGCCTACCTCAACCAGACTTGGTTTGCCTCTTGGATTTACCCCTTCCTGTGAGTCAGGCTCTCATGGCTGAGCGTAAGGGAAAGACTGGTGGCCAGACGGGAGACATTCATGAAGGAGACCAGGCCTATCTGAGTGCTGTTCATGCGGCCTATGATGAATTGGTAGCCCGTTATGGTTGGCAACGCATTCAATGTGCAGAGGCCGGATGGACGGATCCTCATAGAGCCATACGATCCATCGAGGCTATTGGAGAAGATCTTTATAAGGCTGTAAAAGAGATTTTATAAGACTAAAAAAATGAGGATTTGAAAGCATTTCTAAGAATATAGTATAGATAGCATAAAAGGACCGCTGAAGGCGGTCCTTTTTGTGTTGAAAAGAAAATGAAATTTAGTGTATTCTTAGGGTATAAAGTGTTTTTTGGTTGTTTCATAAGGGGGACTTGATATGAACTCAACAACTATCACTATCATTGCTGCTGTAGCAGTTATTTGGGTCATCTTATTTATTATCTTTATGAATTTTAATAAGAAGCGTAAAGCCGGTGAAGACCAGTTTAAAAAGGATCATGCCGGCCAGGCCCTGTTGCACGTCTATGGAAAGTCCGTCAAGGTTGACGGTAGAGATTTAGACCTAGTAGATCATAAAACGGGTCAATACGGGCAATTAATCTTGGCCTTAAGACCAGGCACTCATACTGTTGAAGCAGTATACCGAACAACGGATAATGTAGGGACCCAAACAAAAAATGCAGTTACCAAACCCGTATCGATTACTATCGATTTGGAGGCTGGTCAAAACTATTATGCGGCTATGTACTTCTATTCTGCAGACCAACGCAAGGACTATTATAAGGGTCAGGTAGATGAACTTGTAACAGAAGTTCCCTTGGGCTTGGAATCTGGCTTTACAGCTAATACTCATGCCTATGTAAGTGTTTATCAAGAAATTAATTAGACTCTAGGACTTATG
>CAKPUJ010000039.1:0-9332 GCA_934191645.1 uncultured Veillonella sp.
CCTACGAGCTTGAGCGCAAGTGGTAAGGGACCCAGGAGGGACGTCCAAGAAAGCAAGCGAAGCGCAGCTTGATTGGAGACGGCCTACGAGCACGAGCGCAAGGTGTAAGAGTCTCAGAGGGACGTCCAAGAAAGCAAGCGAAGCGCAGCTTGATTGGAAACGGCCTACGAGCTTGAGCGCAAGTGGTAAGGGACCCAGGAGGGACGTCCAAGAAAGCAAGCGAAGCGCAGCTTGATTGGAAACGGCCTACGACTATATAACAATATAAGAAACAATGCGTGTTGCCTCTAGCAACACGCATTGTTTGTATAAGGGATAAATAGAGAAAAGTCTATTTACAAAGACATCTATCCATATAAAGAGGAGGAGCTATCTCATGCGATACGGACAAATTAGAAAATATGATATAGCTAATGGCACGGGTATTAGGGCTTCGATTTTTGTGACGGGCTGCACCCACCACTGTTTTAATTGCTTTAATGAGGAATATCAAGATCCTTGCTTTGGTAAGGAGTGGACAGAAGCGGAAACTCAAGAGGTAGTGGATTATGTATGTGACCCTAATGTATCGGGCTTGACCCTCTTAGGCGGAGAGCCCTTCCAAAATGTGGAGGGCCTCAAGGCTGTATGTGATGCTGTGCGGGCCGCTGCCCCTGATAAAACTATTTGGGCCTATTCTGGCTATGTATTAGATGATATTCTTTCTGACCCAAGCCGTAAATCTCTCTTAGAAAAGGTAGATATCCTAGTGGATGGCCGATTTGTAGAAGAACTTAAAGATCCAGCCCTTAAGTTTAGGGGCTCCTCCAATCAAAGGATTATTGATGTGAAGAAGACCCTGGCTAGTGGACAAGTTGTCTTGGCTGACCATGTGTAATAATCTTCATAAATTGGGGAGAAAGCATTGACAGATTGCTTTTGCTCAGGTATACTAGTCGAGTAATCAAATGAAGCAGAGGCCATCCGCCTTTCACCAGCTGCCACGAAGCACTTGGTTAATACGAGCAAATACTCAACGGATGGCGTAATGCCGTCCGTTTTTTATTTACCCTTGGAGGTGAATCTTATTAGCAAGGACAACACACCACGTATTAACGAAGAAATTCGTGCTCGTGAACTTCGCGTTGTAGGCCCTGAAAACGAACAAATCGGTATCATGTCCGCACGTGACGCTTTGGCATTAGCTGAAGAAAGACAGTTAGATCTCGTTGAAATTGCCCCTAACGGCAAACCACCAGTAGCTCGGATTATGAACTATGGTAAATACCGTTATGAGCAACAGAAACGTGAAAAGGAAGCTAAGAAAAAACAAAAGACTTTCACATTGAAGGAAGTTAAGCTTCGCCCTCACATTGAGGATCATGACTTCTACGTTAAGATGAAAAACGCTACGAAGTTCCTCGGTGAAGGAAATAAAGTTAAGGTTACAATCATGTTCCGTGGCCGTGAACTCAGCCACCCGGAACTTGGTCACAATGTGCTTTCCCGCTTTGCTGATGAACTCAAGGACCTTGCTGTCGTTGAGAAAGCAGCTAAGATGGAAGGTCGTAATATGACCATGATTTTAGCAAAAAAAGGTTAATTCAGGAGGTTTTCAATCATGCCTAAAATTAAAACTCGCCGTGCGGCAGCTAAACGTTTCGTAGCAACTGCTACTGGTGAATTCAAACGCAATAAAGCGTTCAAATCCCACATCCTTGAACACAAATCCCCAAAACGTAAACGTAATCTTCGCAAAGCTACTTTGGTTGCTAAATCCGACCATAAACGCGTAGCTAAATGCTTGCCAAACGGCTAATCGTTTGGCATAAGATTGCATACAAAAGACAGAGAATTCTTAGGAGGAATACATAATGGCACGTATTAAAGTTGGCGTTACTGCACACGCTCGTCATAAAAAAATCTTGAAATTGGCTAAAGGTTACCGCGGTACTCGTTCCCGTTTGTTCAAAAAAGCAAACGAAACAGTAATGAAAGCATTGTACTATGCTCGTCGTGACCGTCGCGCTAAAAAACGCGAATTCCGTCAATTGTGGATTGCTCGTATTAATGCAGCAGCTCGCATCAATGGTACAACTTACTCTCGCTTCATCGCTGGCTTGACTAAGGCAGGCGTAGAAGTGAACCGTAAAATGCTCGCTGATATCGCAGTAAACGATCCAGCTGCATTTGCTGAATTGGTTAAAGTTTCCAAAGAAGCTTAATTATAGCCGAAAATAAAAAACCTCCGCTATCAATAGTTGATGGCGGAGGTTTTTTGCCTTATTTTTATTAAAAGGTGTGTTTTAGAATATTTTGGAGAACTATAAATGGTATCTTTGTAGAATGCTACATCTCCTATCTTATATAATGACTACACCTCTCACAATGATGTTATATTAGATATGGATTTTATAAATAGGAGAGAAATGAATGGACACACATGCACGAACCATTAAATGGAGTAAAGGTGTACCTGAGATGGATGTATTGTCCTTGGCGGAGAAGGAAATCGTTTGTAATAAGGTTGCCAAACAATTATTTATTATCTGTGTTACTATAGCTACTTTAATACTAATTGCTATTATAGTGAGTATGTTTGAATATCCATGGTTTCTAGATTATATGACAGATACGGCGAATACAACAAATCAAAATCTAAGTACTGCTCATTCCCAAGCAGGACGAGCAGGTGGTACGATGGCTAGTTTGCCTCGTATGATACCAGTATTAGCAGCTATGTTAATACCTACAATGGCGGTATTCTACATTCTTAAAAAGCCTCTGCTTAAAAGGGAAACAAGAACATTAATAGAAAAGAAATTAGCAGCTGATCCTAGTACTGAAGATGTGTTGACATCTGTATATTGGGCTTTTTCTAATCAAGAGTATATGAGTAATGATGCTTTCACCAAGGATATCATCAATTATATAGAGGATAATAAAGCTAATTGGAACCCTAATGGGATTGCTGTTAATGCTCGCAAGATATGTATCGTTTATGAAACTTTCATTACAGGTTCTGAACAGTTACGAAATAATGAGCATATTGTTGATGTAACTGATTTAGATGAAGAAAACCGAATTGATGGTGTATTTCAAACTGATATTAAATTCGAGTTAAACGCAGAGAATAGAAAGTATTTTACTAATGTAGAATTATTAAGGAAAATTCATAATCAATTGGCCAATAAAATAGAAGACGGGTTAGATTCTTTTGAAGGATTAGAATATGTAGAAACAGTATATACTGTTCCAGTATATCGAGTTATGATTGGAGATTGATCGATTTGTATAACTTCATGAATGAAATTTTATATCAGTTATATCTTTGAATGGAATAATGTTACTAGCTTTATACTCACTGGCAAATGTGCATACAAAAGTATCTAATGACTCAATTGAGGAAAACTGTTCCCTTCAAGATTACCAAAGTTTCGATTGTACGGTGTGAGTAATTTATTTTGAAATTGCTCTAATCGAAATACCTTCATAAAATATAGGAATAGGTCTTTTATAATATTTTTATAAATTATATAATTATGTTATAGATATATTCATATATAGTGATGAAAGGGAATGATCTAGTATGAAAATCATGAGTAAAAAAGTACTAACTGCTGTCTTGTGTGCTGCCACTTTGTCATCAACCTTCCTGTTTACAGGTTGCAATCTGTCCAATGTGGCAAAGGGTGTGCAACAGGGCGTACAAAAGGGACAAGAACAAGATTCTAAGGTCTTTAACCAATACCTTAAGGCGATTGGAGCCTTTAATGGTAACCTAGCAACCTTTAACTTTAGTTATGGGCCAACCCTTGCGCACTTGCGGAATGGAGAACACCTTACTAGCTTTGGCACCCCTAATTTTAAGCAATTACAAGAACAGTTAACTAAGGCTAAGGAAGCTGGTGTTCCTTATGACGATATGAAGGAACCATTGGATAAGGTTTTGGCATCCTTGAACGACATCATTCCTGTGGCAGATCAATTGAATACCTACTTCTCTACCAACGCCTATACAACTGATAACTATGCTAAGGAAGCTGAGTTAGGTCCTAAATATGTACAACTGTATGACCAATTCGATGCTGCTTATAGCCAATTGAATGATATTGTTCATAAGCACAATACGGAAAACCAAGAAGCGGAATTGAAAGCTATGAAGGATGCTGGCAAGAAGAATGCCGCAGCCGTACAAGAGGCTCATCTTCGCTTGACCGCTGTATTAGATGGCTTTGAAAGTGGCAAACCAATTGATGCTAATGCAATCAACCAAGAGTTGCAAGCTATTGTAGATCTCTCTTCTAGCGTTTCTAGCCCAGAGTATAATTCTGGCAAAGACCAATTAAATACTACCGTTGGGGCTATTCGTGACTTCCTTAATGATCAAACCGATGATCATTACAACCATATGATTGATAGATACAATTCCTACACAGGTACCTTGAATCGTTTGGATATGGATAAATTGGATAAATAATTTTCAAACTAGGATGTAAAGGCTAAGGGGGACTTGTTGGCTATGGGCCAGTAAGTCCTCCTTTTTCTAGTATAGGTAAAAAAAGAACTTCTTTTCCAAAGGATATATTCCAATGGGAAAGAAGTTCTTTTTTGTTACTGTTATCGGAAGAAGCGTCCAATCATAGGCATATTAGCTCCGTCATCTTTGTTGAGGCCCTTTAAGAGAACCATGATGATGACATATAAGAGGAGACCTTCTAGGCCAGTGAGGATGAAGTTAGCCCACATAGGTAGGTCGCTGAGCAGGTAGTGATAGGTCAGGTAGATGAGGATACCCATGATACCAGCTGAAAACACATTCTTCCACAGAAGTGATAGATCTAGGAAATAGCCCGTATACTTCTTGATGTAAATCAGATTGAGGAGGGCTGCAAAGCCTATATCCGCTACCGTAGCCCAAGCAGCACCACCGATACCCAACCAAGGGATGGCCGTCAAGTTCCAGTTAAGGATGACCTTGATGATCAACGCGATGGCCATGTTAATAACTGGGATACGAGGCTTATTAAGACCTTGTAAAATACCGGTTGTAACCTGGTGAATGCCTAAGAAGAAAATGGAGAAGGCCGTGATTTGGGTAGCCAATTCCGCCTTAGGTGCATTGTAAATTAGGCTTACTGTTGGTCCGGCTAAGACGTAGAGCAAAACTGTGAATGGTACTGTGCCCATAAAGGTGAGCCGCATGGAGTTTGCAGTACGATTTAAAATCCCTTCTTTATCTCTTTTAGCAAAGGCGTGGGATATGGAAGGGACGATACTAGTCGCCAAGGCTGCCGTTATAATAGTAGCCAAGTTAATGAGTGGCACCGCCATGCCCGTTAGGTAACCGAAGAGTTCGGTCACTTCATTCATAGGGAAACCAGCCGCCAAGAGTCGCCTTGGAACGATGATGAGGTCTAGGTTGGCCGTGAGCGGCAACATAATGGAGGCTAAGGAAATTGGTAGGGCCAGACCCACTAATCGACTGAGTATATCCTTGCCCGACTCTCTAGGACCATTATAACTTGTACCTGTGGCTGGGGCCTTTGGCAACTTGTAATAGTAGTATAGGAGGACTAGGAAGGCCCCCAAGGCACCTACACCAGCCCCCAAGCTTGCACCACCCGCTGCTGCAGGTAGACCATATGGGAGTAAGAGGGCAGCGGCCCCTAGCATGACAATAACCCGGAGGAGTTGTTCCACAATTTGGCTGACCGCCGTTGGGGTCATTAATTCGTAACCTTGGATGTAGCCCCGGAAACAGGAAATCCAAGTGACAAAGAAGACCGCTGGCGCTAAAGCGATGATGGAGTAGTAGGAACGACTTTCTGTGATGATACCTGAGGAAATCAGCCAATCCGCACCAAAGTACATAGCCAAACTAGCAATGAGGCCTGTAATGGTGAGCATGATAAAGGATAGCTTGAAGACCCGTTTAGCCCCTGTATAATCGCTGAGGGCTAGTCGTTCTGCCGTCAATATGGAGATGGCAATCGGCACACCTGCGCTCGAAACTTGTAAGAGTAACAAATAAATTGGGAAAGCCATTTGGTAGATACCAATCCCTTCACCACCTAAGATGCGGGAGAGAAGAATCCAGTTGATGGATCCTATGGCTTTCACCACGAAGCCGGCAATCGTTAAGATAAGTGTTCCCTTTAATAATCCATTAGCCATTGATTATAGCTTGTGAGAGGAACCAAGCACGTCTTTAATCTTGTGTTGTACCATGCCTTTGATAGCAGAACGTGCAGGGCCCAAGTACTTACGAGGGTCGAATTCGCTAGGGTTCTTTGCGAGGAATTCGCGAACAGATGCGGTCATAGCCAAGCGAAGGTCTGTGTCGATATTGATCTTGCAGACAGCCATTTTAGCTGCTTCGCGAAGCATGTGTTCTGGTACACCTTGGGCACCTGGGATATCGCCACCGTATTCGTTGCATTTAGCTACGAATTCAGGGAGAACAGAGGAAGCACCGTGTAAGACGATAGGGAAGTTAGGAAGAAGGTCCCCAACCTTTTTGAGGCGATCGAAATCTAGGTATGGTTCGCCTTTGAATTTGTAAGCCCCATGGGAGGTACCGATGGCGATAGCCAAGGAGTCAACCCCTGTGAGTTCAACAAATTCAGCCGCTTGCTCAGGATCGGTAAAGCGGGCATCTTTGTCGGATACGTTGACATCATCCTCTACGCCAGCTAAACGGCCCAATTCGGCTTCTACTACAACGCCGTGTGCATGGGCGTATTCCACTACTTGTTTGGTGATTTTAACGTTTTCTTCGAAGTCATGGTGAGAAGCGTCAATCATAACGGAGGTAAAACCGCCATCAACGCAGTCTTTACAAATTTCGAAGGAGTCGCCATGGTCAAGGTGAAGGGCGATTGGAAGGTTGGAATCTTCTAAGGCCGCTTCTACTAACTTAACCAAGTAGATGTGCTTGGCATACTTGCGAGCCCCTGCGGATACTTGCAAGATTAATGGGGATTCTTCTTCTTTGGCAGCGTCTACAATCCCCTGCACGATTTCCATGTTGTTTACATTGAAAGCACCTACAGCGTAACCGCCTTCATAGGCTTTTTTAAACATTTCTTTTGTTGTAACGAGTGGCATGATGGCCTCCTAGTAAAAACAAACTATTAGATACTAATAATATATCATTATTAGCCTATTAAGACTAATAGAAATATAGGAATATTCTCATTAAATTTTGTAAGTCCTAGGTTTCATGAAGGAGAGACTCCATATCAGTTGGCAGGGGACCTTCTAGGTGAATTTTTTGCCCACTTATAGGGTGGGTGAAGGTTAGGAATCGGGCATGGAGGGCCTGTCGTTGCATTCGGCCCAGGGGGCCACCATAGATATCATCGCCTAGAAGGGGATAGCCTAAGTGGGATAGGTGGACGCGGATTTGGTGGGTCCGGCCTGTGTGAAGTAGGCAACGTATATGACTATAGCTCCACTCGTAATGTGCTACTACTTGAACATCTGTATGAGACTCTTTGCCAGAAGCGTGTACAGTCCTCTCAATGATAGATCCATCCTTGCGAGCAATGGGCCAGTGGAGGCAGGCGTTGGATGGTAAGATGCCCTGGACAATGGCGTCATAGACCTTTTGAAATTTTAATCCCTGCTTCTCAAAGGCGTGTTGGACTAGGGCCGTCTTGGCAATGATGACAAGGCCTGATGTATCCTTGTCTAAGCGATGAACCGGATGAAAGTCATAGGCTTGTCCACTTTCTTGATAGTAGTAGGCCAGGGCATTGGCTAAGGTTTTATGGCGTTCTTTAGCGGTAGGGTGCATGAGAAGGCCAGCAGGTTTATTAATGACAAGGAGGTAGGAGTCTTCGTAGACTATATCCAAGGGGAGGGGGTAGGGAATTAGGTCCTGGCTTGGAGCCAGGCTAATAGATAGGTGATCACCAGCCTTTAGGAGGGTGTTCCAAGAGGCTTCTTCCTGATTCACCTTGATGAGACCCTCGGACCGAAGCTTACGCCGCATCCGTTGGGAAATATGGGCCTGCTTGATGCAGTGGTTGATGGAGGTAGGCTTTGCCTCTGGTGGGAGGGTGAGTTGAATTAAAGCTTTCATCGGACCTCCTAACGATAGATATATTTACAGTAGTAGAGCATAGATATACAATAGAATAAGAGTTAGACAATTTTCGATATGCCCGAGTGGGAGGATGTATGAGAGAGCATTGGTTAGAATTTGTTGTTGCACTAAAATCTATTTTTTCCTGGCGCTTATCACCGGGGCGGGCCCGTGAGGTTTCCTTTTCCACCTTACCGGTTATCGTGTCCGTCATTATTATGACCTTCTTGACCAATGCGGACTATGCCGCCTATGGCCTCTTAGGGTCCTTATCCGTTCTCAGCGGTTGGCAGGCCCTTAAGGTGCGCCGCTATTGGCTATATTTTTTAGTGGCTGCCGGTGTTATGGTGGGACAGCTCTTGGGCTTTGGTATATCTCACATGCCCTTGGTCTTTGCGCCGCTCTTGGTGGTTTGGACCTATCTGGTTATCTTTACCTGGCATGCGTTGGATATCGGGGCACCAGGACCGCTTAACACCCTCTTTGTAGTCCCTTTTAATGCCTTTATGATCGATCATGGTTACTCCACACGTATGCTCATGGAGGCCAACTTGTCATCCATAGCGGTAGGGGCAGGGGTATTATTTTTATTTTGGGGCCTAGCTTGGTTAGGAGGTTGTAAGTTTATTGGTTTTACAGCCCATCAACAAAATGTTCGTATCGTAGCTATTAAACGGCAGTTTGAAGTAGCCTTAGCACCAGGTTCTGATGCCCGATTTACGGCCCTCCGTGTAACCGTAGGTACTATTTTCGCCATCCTATTAGGCTATGTTATATTCCCATTAGATAAGCCCTACTGGATTATCTTGTCTGTCTTATCCGTTATCCACCTCAATAAACCGCAAGGGGAATTTATGTATCGGGCGGTTCATCGGTCTTTGGGGACTGTTATAGGGGCTCTTCTTTATTGGTGGATTATGAATCAGGGCTGGCCTATGGTCGCCGTTCTAGCGATTCAATGCTTGGGAATTTGGAGCCTAGAATACTTTGGTCCCCATAACTACACCTTGTCCACCATAGGCCTTACGGTCTTTGTCCTCATCATGACACCAATCCCTGATATGTCTCAGATGAATCCTCTTATCGTATCGCGCGTAGTGGATACTTTCGTAGGTGTGGGCTTGGCCATCCTAGCAGCTTGGTTAGTCTACTGGCGGGAATTACATCATCAATAAGATATCTATTAATTGTTATTAATATCGTCCATGATACTAAGGATATCTTCTGTTTTATGGGCTATGTATTGGCAACCCAATTCCTC
>CAKPUJ010000040.1:0-9308 GCA_934191645.1 uncultured Veillonella sp.
CTACATTATCTGGATAGAGTTCTGCATAGGCCTTGAAGGCTTCATATTCAGAATCATGGTACATAACCCAAGAATGGGCCATGGTACCGGACACAGGAATCCCAAAGGCTTGGCCTGCAAGGACTGTAGCGGTGGAGTTCACACCTCCAATATAGGCTGCTCGCGCCCCATACACAGCAGCATCCACATTATGAGCACGACGGGCTCCAAAATCGGCTACACCCCGCCCCTTAGCGGCCCGAACCACGCGAGCGGCCTTGGTTGCTATGAGGGATTGGTGGTTAATTTGTGTCAACACAAAGGTTTCAATAATTTGCGCATCAATCAGGGGGGCCACGATGGTCATAATCGGCTCATTAGGATAGATGACAGAGCCTTCTGGAAAGGCATACACATCCCCCTTGAAGGAAAAGTCTGTGAGGTAGGATAAAAAGCTTTCAGGGAAGAGATTCAGACTCCGAATATAAGCTATATCTTGGTCGGAAAAATGTAGGTTTTCTAAGTAGGCTAAAACCTGTTCTAATCCGGCAAAGATAGCATAGCCACCATGATCAGGATTTTTGCGGAAGAAGACATCAAAGGCTACTAAGTCTTGGCTATGGCCACCTGCCCAATAGCCATTAGCCATAGTCAATTCATAGAGGTCCATGAGCATGGTTTCATTCCATTCATTACGCATTAGCATGTTCTGCAGTCTCCTTATCTTGTCTAGAAATTAAATAGCATGCCGCAAAGAAGGCCAAGGCGGTAGTCCAAAAGACAGCGCCGTAGCCAAAAATATTAGCAATGAGGCCCGATGCAAAAGGCCCTACCACATTGCCCATCATCACGACGGAGGACACGGCGCCAAAGACTAGGCCCCGCTTATCTGGGATAACAGCCTGACCGATGAGGACATTAGCCACCGGCATGACTAATCCCATAAAAATACCCGTTAAGGCCCTAAAGAAGCCTAGGCCCCAAATGTCCCACATGAGGTATTGGAGGATAAAGGTAAAACCCACGCCTAGGGTCGCCACCATAAGGATGGACCGCCGCGGAAAGCGCTGACTGATACGCCCTACATTAAACGAAGCTATAGCCGACGCGATACCCGCCGAAAAGATGATAAGGCCCACAATGGTAGCTATTAGATTAGGGTCTACAGACATATAGTTCTTTATGTAGAGGGGCAAGATAGGTCCAATGCCGGTCAGCCCAAAATTACAGAGAAACTGCATAAAGACTAAGAGTCGGACCCTCTTGATACCCAAGAAATACTTGAGGTTGCCTAGGGTAGAATTTGTCTCCTCCTGCTTACCCTTGCCGGGTATGGATGGCAAGAAGGCCCAGAGGGCCAAGAGGCAAAGACCAGCCACTAGGGCGAAGAAGACAAATGGTGCCCGATAGCCAAAATGGTCTGCTACCAGACCACCCATAAGAGGGCCCATGACCAAACCCATGACCAGAGAGGCCTGATAGGTCCCCATGGCCCAGTCTACATGGTCTTCGGGAACCATCCAGGTGATGATGAGAAGACCGATAGGAACATAACCTCCCACAAGGCCTTGAATGGTCCGACAGACTAAGAGCTGGCCCGGCGACTGGGCGAAGGCTGCCGCTAAGGTGGCTAGGCCCAGTGTAATCAGGATGGCCATCATAATGGGCTTAGGTCCATATTGGTGGGCCTTGCGTGACCAGAAAGGCGCCGATAGGGCCACCATCAGAGGAGTCACGCCAGCCACTAGACCAGCCCAGGTGGCAGCAGCCCCTTGGTCAGCTACGCCTAAATCCTGAATAAAGAGAGGGATAAAGGAAAGGACTCCAATGATGATAGAGCCCGCCCCCATTTGTATAACCGCCAAGAGGTAGACCAGGGCCCGCCAATGCATGCTTTTAGGCCTTATCTCCCCTAGCTTATCCATACCCTCACCCCCTTTAGTAACAGCTTACGCACCTATACAAATAGCCCGCCTACAGGTGTAGTCAGGCTATCGAGGCTTAACGGTCCTTTTGATTGAGAACCATCCAAGGCAAATCTGGTAAATCGAAGGGCTTTAAGGCATAGAAGGTACCTCTTACCATGGTAATGACATCGCCCACAGAATCGTAGATGCGAGCATTCATAACGATAATTTTGCGGCCATCATGATCGACGTTAACCACGCCCCGCAAAGTATCCCCAGCGGTGCCAGCTTTTACATAGTTAGCATCCAAGGTAATGGTAGCAGCAGACTTACCTAGCGTAGCCGCACAAACCCCCATAAGAGTATCAGCAAAGGTCACTGATACGCCGCCGTGGAGGTCGCCACGGAAATTGGCGTGTTCTCCATGGGTATGAAAGAGACATTCAATATGTCCAGGACTCGCATCCACTAGGTCCATATCGTTTGTCCACTTAAAATTATCTTCCTTAATCCACTGACGAAACCAGGTAACTAATGTATCCATGGAATTTACCCTCCTTATATCTAGGTCTATTGTACACCAGAGGCCCTTAGAAAACTAATAAAAAATAGTCCTTTTCATCTACACCGCAAGTAAAAAATCCTAGCTGGACTAGCCAGCCCTGGGGCCAGCCTAGTCCAACTAGGATTTGATGGAGTCTATTATTCGTAATGAAGAGCGTCAATTGGATTGAGCTTAGCCGCCTTTTGGGCTGGGTAAAGGCCGAAGATGAGACCAATGCCCATAGAAAAGGCAAAGGAAGCGATGATGGTCGGTATGGAAATAACCGTCTGCATTTTAGTGGCAGCGGAAATCCCATAGGCCGCCAGAATCCCAATGATAATCCCAATAATACCACCCATAAGGGAGATGACCACAGCCTCTATGAGGAACTGGGTAACGATAACCCGGTAGGTGGCCCCCAGAGCTTTGCGGACCCCGATTTCCCGGGTTCGTTCCGTAACGGATACGAGCATTATATTCATGATGCCGATGCCCCCTACGATGAGGGAGATAGCCGCTACAGCCCCCAAGAAGAGGGTTAAGGTACTAGTGGTTTCCTGCATAGTCTTCATGATGGAAGACATGTTGGTAATGTTAAAGTCATCCAGGTTAGGATCTTTAATCTTATGGCGAACCCGAAGGAGGTTTTCAATATCCGCTTGCAAACGATCTATATTAGTGCCGTCCTTAGCCGCCACATAGATGGTCCGGAGATAGTCCTTCCCTTCCACCCGTTCCATAGCTGTCGTATAAGGAATGAGGATAACGTCATCTTGGTCAGCCCCCATAGCAGAGGACCCCTTAGATTCCAATACACCAATCACTGTGAAAGGAATATTCTTAACCCGGATGGTGGTCCCAATAGGATTGTCTGTACCGTACAAGTTCTTAGCAACGGTAGACCCGATGATGGCTACCCGTTCTCGGGTATCGATTTGCTTCTGAGTAAAGAAGTGGCCATCCTTCATGGTCAAGGAGTTGATATCTTGATAGGACATATCCACACCGGATACGGTGGTATTGGTATTTTGGTTTTCATAGATGACCGTATAGGAACCATTAGTCACAGGAGATGCCTCCTTGACTTCATCCATCTTGGCAATAGCCTCATAGTCCGCGACCTTAAGGGACTTTTGAGAACCTGCGGTCGGCTTTACACCCGGTGTCCGCGGCGCTCCCGGCATGACGATTAAGAGGTTGGAGCCCAAGGAAGAAATGGAATCCGTTACCTGCTTGGTCACCCCATTACCGATGGATACCAGGGTGATAACAGCGGCTACGCCGATGATAATCCCCAACATGGTCAAGATGGACCGCATACGGTTGGCGACGATGGAGGCCCAGGCCATAAGGAATGATTCTTTATACATGGGCACCTCCTTCTAGACCTGCCATATGGTGGTTAGGCTTGTCTTCTATAATAAGGCCATCCTTAAGAACTACATTGCGGGAAGCATAGGTAGCAATCTCTGGTTCATGGGTAACCAAGATGATGGTCCGCCCTTGCTTATAGAGATTCATAAAGATATCCATAACCTCAACGGTGGATTTAGAATCTAGGTTGCCTGTCGGTTCATCCGCCATGATAATAGCCGGATCATTAGCCAAGGCCCGGGCAATAGCCACCCGCTGCCGTTGCCCACCGGACATTTCCGCTGGCAAGTGATCCATACGCTCCCCAAGACCTACGGCCGTCAAGAGCTCTTCCGCCCGGGCATTGCGGGTGGCCTTATCCACACCAGCATAGACCATAGGAAGGGCTACATTTTCCTTGGCGGTCAACTTGGATAGGAGGTTAAAGGACTGGAATACAAAGCCTATTTTTTTATTTCTTACATAAGCCAGCTCATCGTCAGATAAGTTGGCTACTTCTTTTCCATCTAAGACATAGGAACCGGATGTAGGTCGGTCCAGGGCCCCCAGGATATTCATGAAGGTGGACTTACCAGAGCCCGAAGGACCCATAATAGAGGTAAACTCCCCTTCCCTAATGGACAAGTCGATGCCGTGCAAGACAGGCACCTTGAGCTTGCCATTAACGTAGGTCTTGGTGACCCCCTTGATGGAAATAACTTCATTATCTACCATACCATCACCTACTAGAATGGACCCATACGGTTATTACTCTTGGTGGTACCGCCTACATCGCCAGATACGACGATTTCATCCCCTTCAGAGAGGCCCTTGTGAATTTGGATGGAGTTATCCCCTGTAATCCCTGTTGTGACAGATTGGCGTACAGGCTTACCGTCGCGGATGATGTAGACATATTCCCCTTGCTTATCCGTACGGATCGCCGTCAAAGGAACCTTGAGGGTATCCTTTTGCTCTTCCCCATGGATGGAGGCACGAGCCGTCATGGTTGGCAAGAAGTTGCTTGCAATATCCGAAGGGATAGATACCTTCACTGTGTAGTAAACTACGCTAGTAGAAGTCGTCCCCATGGCCCCCTTGGTGCCCTTGGCAATTTGGGATACATAACCTGTAAAGGTCTTGCCTGGTAAGGAATCGACGGTGAAGTCTACTTGAGCGCCGTCCTTAATTTGGCCAATATCCGTTTCATCTACAGTCAGGTAGATTTCCAATTGGGACAAGTCCGCCACAGTGGCGATAATCATTTGGGTGGAGTTTCCTGTAGAAATCGTTTGGCCTGCCTTGAGAGGGGTCCCGATGACATAGCCGTCCATAGGAGACGTGATGGTGGCATCGGACAAGTTAGCTTGGGCTCGGTCATAGGTCGCTTGGGCTCGTTCCAAGCTAGTAACCGCATCATCATAGGTCTTACGGTCGATGGCATTTTGGCTAACCAAGGTGCCATAGCGGTCCACATTGAGTTGCGCTTGGTCTAAGGCTGCTTTGGCATCATCAACTGACGCCTGCAATTGACGAGGGTCGATGTAGGCGATGACTTGCCCTTTAGTAACGTGGTCATTTTCCTTAACCAAAACGGAATCCAACTTGCCCGCGATATTAGTAGAAATATCGACGTAATTCACAGGATTAATGGTCCCCGTAGAGGTGATAAGAGAGGCCACAGTCCCCCGCTCTACCTTACCCGTAGTATATTGAGTCTGTACCTGTTTAGTTGCAGCTTGCGCCTGGTAATAGTATACGCCTCCACCGATAACAGCGATGGCTACACAGGCCGCCAAGATACGTTTCTTATTATGTAAGATTTTTTCTTTAATCAACTGACTATCCATAGTTCTCCCTAACCCTGTGAAAGCTAGCATCCTAACTTCCCCAGAATAGACAAATAACCGCTACCCTTATGGTACCGGTCCCTTTTAGCGTATTAACTTAACACAATCTCTTCCTACCCAGAGGGTAGCTGGCAGGTTCACGCGAGAGCTGCCAGGCTAATCGATGACTTCAACCTTCTGATTGTCATCTGACTCAGAACGATTACGGCCTTGCCATTTACCGGCTTGTTTGAGACGGCGCTTCTTAAAGATGACCTCCTGAGCCTCCAACTCTTGCTTAATCCGTTCGATTAAATCATGAGTGCGGCCATGAGTGGTATCAATAATAAAGTCGCACTTCCTATACACTGGCTTCCAGCGGTTAATCATGGTATGGACAAAACCCGCTACATCGGTGTAGTCCATGGTAGGTCGCTTGCCCACCCGGCGGTTAACCCGGTTCACAATGCGGTACTTGGCCGCCCGGATACCAATGATATAGGAATACTTTTTAAGACCGCGTAGGGTCTTCATCTCAATGGGGAAATTACCACCAAAGCTAATGACAGCCTCATGGTAGATGCAGACCTTCTTTAAGAGGTCCATCTCAGCTCGGCGAAAGCCTTTTTCCCCTAACTTGCGGTAAATTTCAGCAATGGGTAATCCGTAACGTCCCTCTAGTACTCGGTCCGTATCCACAAACTGCCAGCCAAACTTTTCCGCCAAATTTCGGCCAAAGTGAGACTTACCGCTGCCCATGGAACCTATGAGTACAATGTTTCTTTTCACACTACTCATACTTACCCACTTCTAATACAATCAATGTCGTTATTTATTGTACTACATATGAGGGGTAAATTAAAGGGAGACCAGTAAATATAAAGGAAGATTAAGGATTGGAGGAAAAGAATTTAGAAATGGAGAAGTGGGATTAGAAATAAGAAAGAAGTTCCTAATAAAACAATTCAAATAAGAACATATAAAAAGAGGAAGGTAATGCCTTCCTCTTTTATCTACTATGAGAATTATCCATAAATTTAGGTTGAAATTAGAAATCTCCATTTAGTACCGGCTGCTGTATATGTAATTTTTTCTGGGATGGTACGGATATAAGGCATCTCATTCATAATCTTATCCATCCACATGAGAACATCTAAATAATCTCCCACAACATCAACATGAAAACCATCTCGACTATCGTCAACTTTACTAACAAGTAGTGGCTCATCGCCAAGAATTCTCATCACTTCATGATACCAAAAATTTCTATTATTTATTTTCTCCTGCCACTTCTCAATAACTTTATAAGATCTAGTTTGCATTAAGTAGGTATTACTCTCCTTATGACTCTCTATTTTACTAATATCCAAAGTTAAAGAATCACTAAGTGAATCATAATAATTACTAAAGTAACAGCTTAAAAAAGTAGTACTAACGCATAAGAAAAGAAATAATAAAATAATTCGTTTAGATAGTGGAAGAAGACTTGGAATTTCCTGTAATAGTAAATATATATCCTTTATTATCTGTACTAGCTGTTTCTTCTTCATGATACTCCTCCACACCATTACCTTTAGGCAATATTTTTGTTAGAGTCGACGCTGTATTCGTATCAGATGCAATCCCTTTAATACTAATACTTTGATCTTGGAATTCTATCCTCTCAATCCAAATTCTTTTATTATCTTTTTTTTGCAATTCAACAATGGCATCTGTTAATGTTCTTAAAATAGATATGCGATAATTATAACTATTCAAATTAGAAGATATCTGCATATTTTCTATAGCACCATTATAAAACTGCTCCGCCTCTTGTGCTACTATAGTAGATTCTTCATTTTTAATAGTTTCTAGCTTATTTGTGGTATTTCTATAAATAGCAAAACTATTATAGGCCCTAAAAAGACATCCTATCCATATACAAATAATGACTGCGAAGGTGATCTTTAATCCATATCTATGTTGATGAAACCATTGATTTAGCCGCATTTTTCGTGATACATAATTAATCTCTTTAGCATCAACGGTTGATATCACTATAATTTAACCCCCGCATCAAAAGCCCCAGTGTAATCATCCATGGAAGCGATTCATCCTTAACTAATTGTTCGGTACCATTTTTATAAATGATAGGTAACTTACCAATCTCTCCATATTCTTGACAAATAGCATCAAGATCAATAAGCAATTCTTCATCATCTATAGATCCTTTATTGTATATTACAAGTGATTGAATCTCTTCAATCCCATATTTATAAAATTCCTCTTCTATTTGTTTTAAATTATCAAGAATTAGCTTAATCTGTAAATCACATTGCTTATGACAGATAAATCCACCATTCCACCAACCATATAAATTTAATATTCCCTCCTCAACATTACCTAGTACAACCCCATTACGGTAAGGATAAATATAAAGGGCTGGAGCAGGCCAATAGTCTATAATTTTTATTCTAGATTCAGCTACATCAAGAGCACTTGAAACCTCATAAAGGTCATCTTTTCTAAGGCCTACAATATAAAGCAAGCCTTCATTTTGTGATCCGGGTATGTGCCGAGTAAAAAATTCATAATCATATGTACCTTCTGGCACATTAGTAAAAGTATCTGCATTCCAAGCAACAAGTGTTTCAACATCAGTATTATCTAAATCAATAAAAACTGATTTCATGACGGCCTTATAGTTACCTACAATCGCCATAGGTTCATTTGTTGGTACATATGATCGCAAGAATGAAATTACATCTAGATAAGGCACATCAGTAGAACGTTTTTCATAATAGGCATCTAATATAACTAATTTATCATTTATAATTTTCCCCCTCAGTGCATAAAACCCTTCACTATCATATGATACTGACATATAACCTTTAGCTAAATGAAGTGGTTCTCCAATTAAAGTTCTAGTATCTAATCCATCAAAATTCGGATAAAGCATGTCATCATTTATTCTTATTTGTTCCATATACATCATTGCCTCTAAAACTCTCTAATCTGATGAATTTCAATATTCCCATTAGTGGAATTTATTCCATAGCCAACTCGCATTTGTTTTGTTAAATTTGTTACTTTATGAGTAGCTTTAATTACTATATAAGGTTCAACCCAAGTATCATGCTCAGGAGGACCGACTACAAGTCTCCAATCATTTGCATCTTCTAATATATATGTTTTCTGCAAATCAAATTGCGACTCTTGTACATATGATAAAAGCCATATAGTTCCTCTTTCACAGACATATGTCCCCTGCGTTAATATCCACTCATCATCTGTGCTAGATTTATTATTTAAAGCTATTTGATGAATCCAGACTCCTATTGTAAACAAACTGGTCATGATTATAATTACCACATAGGATATAAAGCCCTGTTCTTTCATCATCGACTCCTTTTGAATTAAGGTTTCTGTTTTTACTAATTATTTAGATTTGTATATATGAGCCATCATGCGATTCCAGGGATATATATTTCTACTAACTATATACTCGCTCTCTAACCCCTGACCATTCCAGATATTATGGTCTCCTAGGTAAGAACGTTTATAAACTTTAAAGTTTAGACTAATATCTTGATATTTACCTTTATCAAATAGTGATAGACCATCTAATGGACTTACTAAAATTTGTGAAGGTTTGTTGGAAATAGATGTTCCACTTACTGGCTGTTGTGTACCATCACTCATAACTCTACGCATTAT
>CAKPUJ010000041.1:0-8564 GCA_934191645.1 uncultured Veillonella sp.
GCCAAGAAGTTAACGATAGCTTCTGGCAAATAGCCTTGTTGGCGGTATTGATCAACGGAAGTCGCCCCATGACGCTTGGACATCTTCTTCTTGTCGGCGCCTAAGATTAGGGAGATATGACCAAATTGAGGTACTTCCCAACCCAAAGCGCGGTAAACTGCAATTTGGCGAGGGGTGTTAGACAAGTGCTCTTCCGCCCGAATAACGTGGGTAATCCCCATGGTGTGGTCATCGATAACTACGGCATAGTTGTAGACAGGAATGCCGTCAGATTTGACGATAACGTAGTCACCAACGCCAGCGGAATCAAAGGATACATGACCCCGCACCATATCGTCAAAAGCATAGGTTTCATTGGTAGGAACGCGCAAACGAATGGTGTAAGGACGGCCTTCTGCTTCATACTTAGCTTGTTCTTCTGCGGTCAAATGAGCGCAGTGGCCATTGTATTTAGGTGTTTCCCCCTTAGCTAATTGGTCTTCCCGCACCGCTTCCAATTCATCGGCTGTACAGTAGCATTTATAGGCCTTGCCTTCTGCCAAGAGTTGGTCGGTCACCTTCTTATAAATGTCCAAGCGTTCTGTTTGGCGGTAAGGGCCGTTGTCACCGCCCACATCGATACCTTCATCCCAGTCCATGCCCAACCATTTAAGGGCGGCTTTGATGTTTTCTTCTGATTCGCGGGTGGAACGAACACGGTCTGTATCCTCTACGCGAAGGATGAAGGTGCCCCCTTCTTTGCGGGCCAACAACCAGTTGAACAAGGCAGAACGAGCCCCACCGATATGGAATGGGCCTGTTGGACTTGGTGCGAAACGAACTTTCATCTTAGACATATCTATACCTCTCCTTCAATCACAGTCACACAAGCTTGCGCAGCTATGCCTTCTCGGCGGCCAATGGCCCCCAGTGACTCATTGGTAGTCGCTTTTACAGAAATACGGTCAAGCGGAAGGCCCAAGGCCCGGCCTAAATTATCCTTCATAGCATCGATATGAGGCTTGAGTTTAGGCGTTTCCGAAATCACCATAATATCTATATTATAGGCTTTTAGGCCCTTATCTTTCAACAGAGAATTGACCTTTTCCAAGAGGAGCATGGAAGAAATTCCCTTATAGGCCGGGTCCTCTGGTGGGAAATAATAGCCTATATCCCTAAGGCCCGCAGCCCCTAAGAGGGCATCCATAAGGGCGTGAACCGGTACATCCGCATCGGAATGCCCTTCTGGCCCTAGGGGTGAATCAATCCTAACCCCGCAGAGGATGCAAGGTCGCCCTGCCACGAGCCGGTGTACATCATAACCCATACCTACCCGCATGAGACCCTCCTTTATACCTAAATAGGATTTAGCTACCATTAAATCATTGGGGGTAGTAATCTTACAATTCCTATAATCCCCCTCCACAATATGGACTGGGTGCCCCAAAAATTCTACGAGAGATACGTCATCAGTCCCCTGGAATCCCTGGTCCTTAGCATGGGCTAAGGACTCTTCAAAGAGGGTCCGTTGAAAGCCCTGTGGGGTTTGCATGTTATAAAGTTCAGACCGCTTGAGGGTTTCTAAGATCAGGCCCCCTTCATCCACACGTTTTACCGTATCCGTTGTCTTAACAGCCACCACTGCAGCCCCATGAAGGGCAGCTGCATGGGCCGTCCTCATGAACAATTCTGCCTGAGCCATAGGACGGGCCCCATCGTGAATCAAAACCAGATTAATCGTAGGCCCTAAGGCGCCTACACCATTGGCTACAGAATCCTGACGTTCGGCTCCTCCTTTGACATACGATATGGAGACCTTACGCAAGGCATTCGGTACGGTTTCCAAAAGGTCTTTAACCTGATCTTGGATTCTTTCTTTTTCGTCCTCAGCATGGACGATAACCACCTGACCTAGATCCCTTACTTCCAATATATGGGATAGGCTCCACTGAAAGACTGACTTAGGTCCTAGGGGTAGGAATAGTTTATTATCTTTATGACCCATACGGCGCCCAGCGCCGGCTGCGAGTAATACAATACCAATCATGTTAGTTACCTGCGCTAAAAGCCAATTCCATGGCCTCTTGTATGGTGCGCACTCCTTTTATCTTAATGCCATTTTTCTTGGATTTAATCTGCTTATAGTTACCCTCAGGGATGATAAAGCGGGTAAAGCCCAATTTAGTGGCCTCTGCAATACGCTGCTCCATGCGAGGAATGGACCGAATATTACCGGTCAAACCTACTTCCCCTAGGATGACCATATCCGCCGGAACCACTCGGTTCTTGAGATTAGAAACAATAGCCACAGCCATAGATAAGTCACAAGCCGGTTCATTGACCTTGAGTCCCCCAATGACATTGACGTACACATCTTTATTACCCAAGGTAAAGCCGCAACGTTTTTCCAAGACCGCCAAGAGTTGGATCAGGCGGTTAAGGTCATAGCCGATAGAGGTCCGCCTAGGCATGCCAAAGGCCGTTGTTGTGACCAACGACTGCACTTCCACAAGAATAGGTCTAACCCCTTCTAGGTAAATCATAACCGCCGAACCAGACTCATCATCAGCGCGTTCTGCTAGGAGGGCCGCTGAAGGATTGGATAATTCTACCAAGCCCTCTTCCTCCATGGCAAAGATGCCCGTTTCCGATGTAGATCCAAAACGATTTTTGATGGATCTAAGAATCCGGAATTGATAAGACCGCTCACCTTCAAAGTAAAGAACTACGTCTACCATATGTTCTAGCATGCGCGGACCAGCTATATTTCCCTCTTTAGTAACATGACCGATAATCATGACGGGAATATTTTGCTCCTTAGCAAAGCGGAGCATACGAGCGGTACACTCCCTCACCTGACTGACAGAGCCAGGGGCTGCGTCGATATCAGCGGTGTACATGGTTTGGATGGAATCGATTACCAAGAGGGCTGGTCGAACCTCAAGAGCCTGGTCGATAATTCGATCCAAGTCCGTATCAGCCAAAACTGAGAGGTTGGACGAATTAATATGAAGACGTTCTGCCCGTAACTTAAGTTGAAGTTGGGATTCTTCCCCCGACGCATAGAGGACTTGGCCGGCCGTGTCGGCGACCTTTTGCGAAACCTGCAGGAGTAAGGTGGACTTACCGATGCCAGGATCACCACCTAGGAGAATTAGAGCCCCTGGTACAATGCCTCCTCCCAAGACCCGATCTACTTCAGGAAATGTTGTAGAAATACGGGCTAATTGGGCTACTTCAATATCTGGCAGAGATAGGGGTTTAGGTATGGTAGCTCCATTACCCACACCAGTCCGCCCCAGGGTGGACCGACTTTGCTTGGTGTCTTTAATGACTTCCTCTACTAGGGAATTCCATTCTCCGCACTGAGGGCAGCGTCCCATCCACTTAGAGGACTCAGCGCCACAATTATTACAGAAAAATACTGTCTTAGCCTTAGCCATAATTCTCCTCAAAAAAAGAAGGTCCGATTCTCGTAGAATCGTGACCTTCTATCGCCAAACTCACAGGTCTACTAATCATACTCATAGTATACCATGTTAAGCGCTTTTCGTGGCGGATGCTTTAGCCCCTACATGAGTAGGGGTTACCGCTCCTCCTTCATGATTGTAATCATGTTAGCAAAGAGATTTCTAACCGTATCATTATGGAGTTCTTGTGGTAAATGACCCATCATAGCCTTAAAAGATTCGTGCATCATACGAGCCTCTCGTTTTGTGAGGCGCCCTTCTTCCAACAGTTCCAAGAGGGACTGGTCTACATCCGTTAAGGTAATGAGTCGGTCATTATAATGTGTAGACTGATAAATGGGTCTAGGGCTTACTACAGGTAAAGCTTCTAAACTAGGTTCTTGTATCCGTTGAATGCGAATATAGCCGCCTAAACCTCGACGGGACTCTACTTCAAACCCCCGATCAGGAGAAAAACGGGTAGACAAGACATAGGAGATTTGCGATGGTGCACAATCAAGTTCAGAGGCCAAGTCATTCCGTCTCAGAACTACTCTCTCTTGTTCTCGTTGCATTTGGTCTAGTATAAATTTTTCTATTCTATCGGCTATCATACTCATGATATTCACCTCTAATAATAAGGATTACAACAATATTGGTTAGCCTTGCGATAGTCTTCAGGCTAACTTCTATCTTTTCATATGTTTATTATATTTGACTATTTGACTTTAGTCAATATAAAAGTCAAATAATCAGACCTATTCCTATATACTAACCAATGATGATATAATTTACCTAAGTTTATTTTCAGAAGGAGGTCGCCCATGGCAGACGCATTAGGTGAACAACTCATAATCGATTTATATACCTGTAAGGAAGAAAAATTATCCGATATCCACGACATGCAACAAGCAGTTGCCAGTGCCTTGGTCACTGCAGGAATTACAGTGGATGAACTATCCTGCCAAGCCTCTGATGACGAAGTGATCATGACAGCCATTGCTCCACGCTTCCACCTAACCGTCCATGCCTATCTCGAAATGGGCTATGTAGCAGCAGACGTTTTTTCCTTTGAAAAGGACTTTGCCCTGGGCACCCTCAGCAAAGAATTGCGGGCTGCCTTCGGCGCTGAAAAGATTAAAACAACATCCGTACAACGAGGAGACTTCGGTTCCGTACGGGATATGAAACCTCGGCGCAAGACAAAAATCACCGCTTTGGGCCGTGTAACCCGTAGCCGGATTAAAATCAAAACAACTGGTGCTAAGTTCTTCAAGCCAGGTGTTAAGGTTGTGAAAGCAGTCGCTAAAAAGGCTAAACTCAAAAAAAATAACAATGAATAGGTACATAAAAAGAGATTGCCCAGGCAATCTCTTTTTTATTATATATGGATTTATAAGAAGAAAGGTCCTGCTGCCATCACTAGGGTAGCCCCCACCAATAAGACCAAACCCAAGGCAGACCGCTTGGATAGGGTCTCCTTAAATACTAGGTAGGAGAAGGCAATGGATACCAAGATAGATAACTTATCAATCGGTACCACTAGACTAACCACCCCATTTTGAATGGCATAATAGTAGCATAGCCAAGAAGCCCCCGTAGCAAAAGCAGATAAAATGATAAAAATCAATTCCTGCCTATCAATAGACTTGAGTCCTACCTGCTTTCCCTTCATAAAGACAATAGCCCAAGCCATGATCAGGACCACAAAGGTCCGGATAGCTGTAGCTAGGTTAGATTCAACCCCACTGACGCCTACCTTGGCTAAGATGGCTGTAAGGGCTGCAAAAACTGCGGACAAGATAGCATAGATCAGCCAAGGACCTCGGTCCGCTTTAGCCTCCCCTTGTTTTTTCTCAATCATAAGGTAGGTACCAAGGCCTAGAATAGCAGTACAAATCAACTTGAGCCCTAGCTGGTCGCTTTCACCAAAGCAGATAATAGCCAGAATGACGGTCAAAATGGTAGAGGACTTGTCGATAGGGACAATTTTGTTCACATCACCGAGTGACAATGCCTTAAAGTAACAAAGCCAGGAGGCCCCTGTTGCTAGGCCTGACAAGATGAGAAATAGGAAGGATTGGCCAGAGATGGTAAAGAGAGTTCGTTGAGAACCAACAAGGAATACAACCAGCCAGGCAAAGGCCAAGACCACTAAGGTGCGAATGGCCGTAGCTAGATCAGAATCAGTATGGCGGATACCACATTTAGCTAGGATGGCGGTAATGCCAGCAAAAAAGGCTGATAAGAAGGCCATGATAAGCCAAAGCATAAAGAACCCTCCCTAGTCGCCAAAGAAATCAGAATCGTCAAAAAAGGAATCAAAAAATCCTGAATCAGAGGTACCATCTCCTAGGTCCATATAGTCAGGATCATCTACGTCTTTTTCGTCTTGGTCCAATGGAACATCTTGATAGATTGCCTCTTCCGATTGATCCGATTGTGGTTGCTCCACGACATCTCCATTAACTTGGTCATTATGGCTTTGGGAATCCTGAGCATTAGCATGAGACCCAATAAGCATTTGGAAGATAGACCAAAGGCCCAAGGTGTTGAGGAAAGATCCAAAGAAACCAGATGGTCCCCCTGCCCCCTCTAAAGTATTGAACTGACCTTGCGTCTGGTTTGCACTAGGAGAGGAGGCAGACCGCCCTTCAGCCGTATCAGGCATTCTCAGGGTCTCCTCTTTACCATAGAAGGGATCCAAGAGCTTAGGGATTTCAGAAGGGCTAGCGGCGATGACTTGGGCCTTAGCCTTCATAAGCTCTTCTACCGTTCCAAAACCATAGGATACGCCTAATGGAATACAGCCTGTCGCAAGGGCTGCCTCCATATCATAGGTGCGGTCACCAATCATATAGGCTATCACTTGACCATCTATCTCTAAAGGGCCACCGTAATCAGCGATAGCCTTTTTAAGAATATCCATCTTGTGAATCCGGTTAATATCATAATCAGCGCCCACCACATGGTTAAAATATTGGTCAATGTGAAAGTGAGCCAAGATTTCTTTGGCGAAAACTTCCGGTTTAGCCGTCGCTAAGGCTATGTAGTAGCCACGATCGCGGAGGGTTCTGAGCATATCCGGAACACCTGGATAGAGTTCATTTTCAAACTTACCTATTGTGCTATAACGCTCACGAAACTTGGCATAAATTCGTTTACTTTCAGGCTCTGAAATGCCACAGAAATGCTGGAGGGAATAGACAATCGGCGGACCTAAGAACTCCTGCAAAACAGCCTTATCAGGAACAGGATAACCACATTCTGTCAGAGCAAAGTCTAAGGACTTAAAAATACCCTCCACAGAATTAGTGAGGGTACCATCAAGATCAAAAAATACAATACGCATAGAAATTCCAATCTGTAATCTGCACAAATACAAACAATAATGCATAACCTTATAATATATAGTTATAGTTTACCATATTCTCTTGGCTTTAGAGTGGTGCTACAATATAGATAATTTAAATCCATTTATTTTCGATAAGGAGTGATTCCTATGAAAAAAATGTCCTTAAGTGCTATGGTTTTAGGCCTTGTTTGCCTAGGTTCTGCAGCTGTTATGGCAGCACCAATGACAACTACATCGGCTAACAACCAAACACAAGCTATGGCCAAACAAGCAGCCACTGCTCCAACCATCAAGGCTCTAGCCACAGCTGACAAACTATCCGATCTACCTCAAGTTTACACGGATAAGGACTTCCTCAAACAAGATAAGGAAAAATTAGGCGGTGGCACTGGTACTATCCATGCAGCCTATGCCTTCCCACGGACTACGGCAACCGCAGAACAAGCTATTAAAGAAATCGCTTGGCTCACTATTCCTGCGGGGTCTTCCATTGGCCTTCACCAACATGCTAACAACGAAGATGCCTACATCATTGTGAAAGGTCATGGGGTCTTCACTGATACGTTAGGTAAAACTACACCGGTAGGACCTGGTGATGTAACCATTGCCCGCCCTGGTAACAAACATGGTCTCGCTAATACCGGCAAAGAAGACTTGGTAATCTTAGATGTGGTAGCTATGAATGATACCTATATGACTAATCACCCAATGCCTAAAAAATAAAACCTCATATCTCTAAAAAAGGACTAGCCTGGCTAGTCCTTTTTTTCGTGCCCTTTTTTCGCATCCCTTATGCCCTAATCCTTATGACTTATTACCCATTTGTAAGCCCTATCTAATAAAATTATTCTTTTCTCTTTTACATTTTCCTCCTCCCCAATGTAGTTGGGCGAAAGGAGGTGAAGCACCATGGCAGATAGAACTGTAACCACGAGTAAATTGGTCCTTCGTCTTTCTGATGGCGTAGATGCAAATAACAAGCCAAAACACAAAGACGTAACCTACACTCGCATCGTAGAATCCGCCACTGATGACGCCCTACAAGCAGTAGGCCAAGCTTTGGCAGGATTACAAGGAAAAGACCTTCTCCATGTTATCCGCATCGACGAAGTATCCTTATCCTAATGGAAAGAGGTCTAGACCAATTAGTCCCTAGACCTCCCCTCTTCTAACCAATTAATTAAGAAAGGAAATCCTATGACAGAAAGTAAAGTGCTACAACTCAAATTCAAGACATCAAGCGGTAAATCCGCCACCGTTACCATCGCCAATCCTCGTGAAAACCTCACATTGGCGGACGCTCAAGGGGTGGCTAAGACGATTGTTGACAAGGGAGTCTTTGAAGGCTCTGATAAAATGGTCTTGGCTACTTTTGAAGAAGCTGAAGTGGTAACTACACAAAAGGCCACATTGGCTTAACTCATCCCCTGAGGGATCATCAAATACGAGTCACCTATTACATCTAGCAGTACAAAGAAAAGAGGGACCGGCAGAAGTCGGTCCCTCTTTTTTATTTTACCCATTCATCCGATTGAAGTATTCAATGGCCTTAGGAGTAAATTGGATATAGGTTTGCCCCATTGCATACGGACCTAGTTCATAAGGTTGGTAAATGAGTTCCACCACCCCACGGCCCCGTAAGATATAATTGTCAGATGCGTAATTGACAGCCCACCCTTCATGAATAGTGTCCTTTTTATGGGCCCCATTGTAAAGGCCTAAAATGCCAGAGCGAACCCCTTGATCTAATTGCTTAGCAGAGGCTATTTTTACATAGTTAT
>CAKPUJ010000042.1:0-8418 GCA_934191645.1 uncultured Veillonella sp.
GTCCTGATGTTGGCTAGGGGATCATTAGAGTCAAAGGAGGCCTTAGCAGGACCCTTTGGAGCGGCGTTACCAGGGGCTGTTGTTTCATCCTCATAGCCGTATTCCTTGATAAATTGAGCTGACCCTGGGTCCCAACCTAAGAGAGTTGTAGAGGAAACAAAAGCCTTTTTAGCGGCGTAGTTCAGTGGGTTCATAATCGGCGTAGTCAGACCAGAGGCCAAGGCCATAGTTAGAAATTGACCGTTTAGGTATGGCCTTTGTGGCATTCCGAAGGAAATATTGGATAAGCCCATAACCGTAGGGAAACCGAATTTTTCTTTGTAAAGTTGGAGTGTTCGCAAGGTTTGGCGGGCCGAGTCCTCTCCAGAGGCTAAGGTTAATACAAGAGGATCCAAGAGGAGGTCGTGAGGTTTAAGTCCGTATGAGTAAGCCTGGTTGACGATAGAGTCAGCTAAGGCTACGCGATCTTCTGCTTTTTCTGGCAGATCACCGGAACAGATAGGAAGGCAGAGGAGGGCTGCACCATAGCGTTTAGCTAAAGGCATAACATGGGTGATAGATTCTTCCTCCCCATTGACCGAATTAATAAGGGCTCGCCCAGGATAGTTTTTGAGGGCTATTTCCATAGCTACAGGATCTAAAGTATCGATAGAGAGTGGTGTTTCTACTAACATGGAGAGGTCGAAGATAGCTTTTTCCATGAGAGGACTTTGATCCATGCCAGCTACGCCCATGTTGACATCTAAAATATCAGCTCCTGCTTCCACTTGGTCTAGGGCATCTCGTTTAACCCGGATGAAGGATCCATCTCGTAGTTCTTGGGCCAGGACCTTACGACCAGTAGGATTGATCCGTTCTCCTATGATGAGAGGTTTAACGCCATGGCCTAGCTCTAAGAGCTTAGTTCGGCTAGTGATGATGGTTTTAGCCTCTACATGTGGACGTTTCTTAGGTGTATGATCCTTGATGGCATTGGCTATGGACTGAATATGGGCTGGGGTTGTACCGCAGCAACCACCTAGGTAAGTAGCACCTGCATCAGCAATAGGGATCATGAGAGGACCCATATCTTCTGCTGAGAGGGGGAAGACAGTTTGTTTGTTGATAAGTTGAGGCATGCCCGCATTTGGTTGGCAGGAAATAGGTAGGTTTGTAACAGAAGCAATCTTCTTTATGAGAGGTTCGATTTGCTCTGGTCCTAAGGAGCAGTTTATCCCAATGATGTCAGCCCCCATAGCTTCTACTATGGTAGTGGCAACCTCTGGTGGCGTGCCGGTGATGGTACGACCATCTTCCGAGAAAGAAAATTGGCAAATGATTTGTACTTGATCTTTGGTCTTGCCTGATGCTTGTCTTGCATCTAGGGAGGCTAAGAGAGCTGCCCGCATTTCCTGTACATCGATAATGGTTTCAATGATGATGAAATCTACCCCTGCTTCAATCAGAGCGTCTGCTTGTTCTCGATAGGATTCATAGATGGAGTCAAAGGACATATTACCGAGTGGTTGTAAAAACCGCCCTGTAGGCCCCATGGACCCAGCCACGCGAGCTTCTGGCTTATACATGGCAATAGCTTCTTTGGCCACTTTAACAGCAGCTGTATTGATTTCAGCCACACGGTCTTGGAGTCCATAGTCTTCCAACTTGAGGCTACAGGCCCCAAAGGTATTGGTAGTAATAATATCAGCCCCATGTTGGAGGTAGTTACCGTGGATATCCTTAACGACATTTGGTTTTTCTACATTAAAGAGTTCAGGGCAGTAGCCTTCTTCTAGGCCTGCTGCTTGTAACATTGTGCCCATAGCACCATCAAATATATACATAAATTCTATCCTTATCTATAGTTAGTATCGCCAGTTAGCGTAGTATGAGTTCTTAGTCCTTAGTCCTTGGATGGAAGTTTTCGAGATTGGCAGTCTTTTTGTGAGCAAGAGGAGCAACCCCGTTTGGTTGTTAAACATTGGTCTCCAGGCATACATCCTATGATGGCTGTGACGGATTTACGGGGAAAGAGGAGGAAGTTATCCGTAACCTGTAAGCCTATTTGCTCTGTTTTAATAATTTTGCCCAATTGGGGCTGAATTTCTAAAGGCCAGTCTCCATAGCCCGGAGAGAAACGCCAGGTTGTAGCATAGCCTTGTTTTTTGGCCTTTTGATCGATGACTTCGTTGACTTGATCAGCTACTTGTTCCACTGCAGTAGTGGCTGCCGCATCTAATAATAAGCCTAAGGTGTAATTTCCTTCTTTAAAGAGGGCGGAAGACCGCTCTTCCACGTCTTCACCGACGGTGACGCCAAGGACATAAACCTTAGAGGATTTCTCTAAGTGTTTTTCTATAATTCGACCTTCAATCTTGAGCGGTGGATTGGAGAGAATGGTCTTGCTTTCAGCATCGTAGTCGTATTCTTGATAGACCCCCTTAGGCGTAGCTAGTAGCTGGATTTCCTTACAAGCTTCTTGCACTAAATTTTCTGGAAAGTCTTCCGCATGAGCTATGCCTGCATAGCGCTTTACTTCCTCTTTGTTGATAAGGGGGAGCATTCCATTATAAATAGCCATAAAGGCCTCCTATATTTTCTATTAGAATTAATTCTATAGTATGTGTCATTAAAACTATACCTATTTTTCCCCTAAAAGTAAACAAAAGTTTACTATAAGAGGACATTGACAGAGCCAAGCAATAGCTAGGTAAATATGATAAAATAAATAATTAGATTACTGAATACCTATAGTAAATGTTTACTATACTGCATAGATTGTTTACAGGGATTATTAAATGGAGGGATCATGGCTAGCAAAAAAACACCGATGATGGAACAGTATGAGTCCATTAAAGAACGTTATCCTGATACCATACTCTTTTTCCGCCTAGGCGATTTTTATGAGATGTTCAATGAGGACGCTTATGTGTGTTCGCGGGAGTTAGACCTGACTTTAACTGGTCGGACTGGTATGGATGCTAACGGTCAGCCTAAGGCCCCTATGTGTGGCGTTCCTTACCATGCTTACGAGCAATATTTGGACAAGCTAGTAAAAAAAGGCTATAAGGTGGCCATTTGTGAGCAATTGGAAGATCCTAAGCAGGTAAAAGGGCTCGTTAAGAGGGGGGTTATCCGGGTCGTTACACCAGGTACCCTCATGTCAGAAACGGGGAATGATGCCCGGTCTAACAATTTTCTATCCCTTATTTATAGTAGAGGGGATGCTTGGATTTTAGTCTTTGCCGACATATCCACAGGAGAGGTCATCTGGGACCGTATAGCTTCTATTGAGGATAATAAAGGTCAAGTCTTTGATGCCTTATCTATGTATCGGCCACAGGAAATCGTGGTGGCTGATGAGATTGACTTGCCTGGCGATGTGAAAGATTTCATTGATAACCACTTTGAACAGACTGTCATTTCTCCCTATGATGCCTTAGTAGAAGCAGGGACCTTGGCCAATAAGGCGGCTCAGCACTTCTCTCAGATGGGACTTATGGAGGAAGATGTACTCGCTGCTTTAGGCTACTTGCTTACCTATTTAACGGACGTAATTAAAACGCCTATTTCCCATATAAACTACGTACACCGCCTGTCTGTAGGGAACCGTATGATTTTAGATACGGCATCCCTAAGACACTTGGAAATTACTCATAACCTGCGGGATGGAGGTAGCAAGGGAACCTTGTTAGCAGTCTTAGATCGGACCTTAACTCCTATGGGGGCCCGCCTTTTAAAACAATGGTTAGAAAGTCCCTTGACGGATATATCTCATATCCAACGACGACAAGCAGCTATTTCTGAGCTTATCTCTCGATCGGGTCAACGGTCTCACTTACAAGACTTGCTTAAGTCCATATCTGATTTTGAACGAATTGTGGGACGGGTGGAAACTGGGTCTGTATCCCCAAGGGATTTTACCTCCCTTCGAGAATCTCTCTCTGTATTGCCAAGTATTAAGGACATCTTAGCAGATTGCCAAGCCTTGGCCTTGCGACAAGTAGATGAAGCGATTTGTGACCACCAAGACCTCTATGACCTATTGTCTAAGGCAATCATGGACCAACCAGCTCTTACCTTAAAAGAAGGACGGGTAATTAAGGATGGCTACAATCAAGAATTGGATGATCTTCGGTCTCTAGCGACAAATAGCCAAGAGTGGCTCAAGCAATTAGAAGAGGAGATCATTGAAAAAACTGGCATCCGTCTTAAGACTGGTTATAACCGGGTCTTTGGCTACTACTTTGAGGTTTCCAAAGGGACGACTGACAAGGTACCGGACTATTTTATCCGCAAGCAAACCTTAGCCAATGCGGAACGCTATATAACACCAGAGCTTAAGGAATTTGAAATTAAGATTCTCAATGCTAAGGATCAAATTATTAGCCTCGAACAAAAGCTCTATCAGGACCTGCGCCAATCGGTAAAAGAGCAAGTACTGGCCATTCAGGAGACCGCACGGGCTCTCGCTCAATTGGATTGCCTCCTATCCTTAGCTACCATTGCTTATGAGGAAAAGTATATCTGCCCAAATTTAACCATGAATGGGACTATCAACATCCGCGATGGACGTCATCCCGTTATTGAAAGCTTTTTAAAGCGAGAAGTTTTTGTACCTAATGATGTGGTTCTGGATCACGACACCAATGAGTTTCTTCTCATTACTGGTCCTAACATGGCGGGTAAGTCTACCTACATGCGGCAGGTAGCTATCCTTATGATTATGGCTCAAATGGGATCCTTTATCCCTGCTCGAGAAGCTACGATTTCTCCAGTAGACCGTATTTTTACCCGGGTCGGGGCCTCTGATGACATCTCTACAGGTCAATCTACCTTCATGGTGGAAATGAAAGAGGTGGCCTATATCTTGGAAAATGCGACACAAAACTCCCTTGTAATCTTGGATGAAATTGGTCGAGGTACATCCACCTTTGACGGCTTGTCTATAGCGCAAGCTGTGGTAGAGCATATCTGTAAACACATTCATTGTAAGACCCTCTTTGCAACTCACTACCATGAATTAATTCCAATGGAAGAGTCCTACCCGAAACTAAAAAATTACACTGTAGCGGTTAAGGAAAAGGGGCAAGATGTGGCCTTCCTCCGCCGCATTATTAAGGGTGGGGCAGATAAGTCCTACGGGATTCACGTAGCTAAACTAGCAGGCCTTCCTGGACCTGTTCTCAAACGGGCTGAAGCAATCCTTAAGGGGCTGGAAACACAAGGTCCTGATTTAGATGATTTGTCCAATCGCATTAAGGGGGCTGTTTCTGATGTGCCTAAGGCTAAGTCTAATCTTGATATGACTGGCATTGATGATCTCTTTAGTCATTCTGTCGTAGATGACCTTCTTCAATTGGACGTCATGTCTATGACCCCTATTGAGGCCCTCAATGAACTCTATCGCTTGCAGGAAGAAGCCCGTAAAGGAGGCGGTAAATAATGGCTAAGATTCATGTACTAGACGAAACTACCATTAACAAAATCGCTGCAGGTGAAGTGGTTGAACGGCCCGCTTCTGTTATTAAAGAATTGGTTGAAAATTCTATCGATGCTGGGGCTAGCACTATTGAAGTTGAAATTGAAGAAGGTGGCATTGCCTATATGCGGATTTCTGATGACGGGGTGGGTATGACTGAGGAGGATGCTCGCTTAGCTGTTCTCCGTCATGCCACCTCTAAGATTCAGCAGGTGGAAGACCTTTTTGATATCGCTTCTCTAGGCTTTCGTGGTGAGGCTTTGGCTTCTATTGCCTCCGTATCTCATTTTTCCTTGACTACTCGCGTGGCTGACAAGGACTTGGGGACACGGGTAACACTGGATGGTGGGGTCTTCGGCGACTGCATCCCCTATGGGGCTGCGCCAGGCACTACCATAGAAGTAAAAGACCTATTCTTTAACACGCCAGCGCGCCGTAAATTTCTAAAAACGCCCCGTACAGAGGGAAGCAAAATTCAGGATATCCTAGGTAAATTGGCCTTGGCCAATGCCCATATAGCTTTCAAGCTTATCGTAGATGGCAAGCTAGTCATTATTACACCAGGTAATGGAGACCTCTTTGATACAGTTACGGCCCTCTATGGCTATAAGACTCGGGAGGATATTTTTCCCATAGCCTATGAGGATGCGGGTATTATGGTAGAGGGGATTGCATCCAAGCCAACCCTTCTAAAGTCTACCCGGATTTGGCAGACGGTCATTGTTAATAATCGGGTTATCTCAGACCGAGCTATTTCCAAGGCTATTGATACTGCCTATCACGCGCTTCTACCTAAGCACGGTTATCCATTGGTTCTTCTCAATATTGTGGTGCCAGCGGATATGGTGGATATCAATGTGCATCCCCGTAAGGCTGAAGTTAAGTTTGCCGATGATAAGCTTATCTTCAAGGCCGTTTATCATGCTATACTGGGAGCCATTGAAAATCCACTTAGGGACCGCTTAATTTCACAAGATTCTTTGGGCTCCGATGGTCTGCCTATAATGAAAGCAAGTGAAGGGCTAGTTAGCCCTGAATCTGCATCTGCCTATCAAGGAGCCCCTGAGACCATTGCTACAGCGGTAGATTATGATAAGGTCTTTTCTGGACGGCACAAGGGCTATGAAGTCTTACGAGATCAAACTACAGATTTTGTAGCCAAATTAAAGAATGAAGGCTATGAGCCACCGCAAAAGTTTAGCTATCAACAAGATTCCTTTATGGAGGACCAATCTTTTAAAAGGGTGCCTCAAGAGGTAGGATCTTATACGGATGAAGATAAGGCTAAATTCCAAACGCTACAAGGACTTATACATGGACAAGATAATCAGTCTTTGGTAACCCAAGAGGGGGAAGACCTATCTTCTTCGGAAGTGCGTAGCATCCAAAGTTCGGGCCTTCTTCCTCTGGGGCAAGTAGCCTCTTGTTACATTTTGGCCAAAAAAGGGGATGACCTCTATATTATTGATCAACATGCAGCTCATGAGCGGGTCCGCTACGATACACTCTGCAAGTCGGCTGAAGCGATTCCTATGCAGAACCTTCTAGTAGCCCGTTATATGGATGCTACAGTAGATGAGATGAACCTTGTAGAAGAAGAGCGGGAGGTCCTCTTAGATCTGGGCTACGATATCGACTTAGGTGGACCTAGTCAGATTCGTATCAATGGAGCACCTGTAGACATAGTAGAGGAAAAGACAGAGGAAATTCTAAAATTTATCTTCTCCTACCTTCATGATCAACAAGCGCCAACTAATGCTCAACTACGCCATGAAATGTTAGCTTATGCATCCTGTAGGGGAGCAATTAAGGCGGGGCATAATCTTAATATGTACCAAATGTCTATTTTGATTGAGGACCTCTTCCACACAGATAAGCCTTATGTGTGTCCTCATGGCCGTCCAACCATTATTAAATTTACACCTGATGAATTAGGTAAACTCTTCCTCCGGTCCTAGTTCTTTTTAATTGCTATGGGAGTATCTATGAATATTCTTACCTCGCCTTATAAGGCCAGTCCCCTTATAAGGGAGCAGGCCAAAGTTTGGGCTAGTGAGCTTGGTTTGACCTTTGTAGACCGTAAGAAGGAATCCCTTAAAAAATTACAAGAAATGTATGGGGCTGACTATATCCTAGTTTATGGATCTGATAGGATATATGCATATTTCGGACCCCACCAAGAACATGATTTCCATTTATCTATGGCTCAACTTCGCATCATCCAAATTGACAGAGGCCAAGGAGACCATCTCGTAGAGGCAGTTGGGTTAGATTGTGAATCTATTTTGGACTGTACTATGGGTTTAGGGGCTGATGCAATTGTCCTGTCCTATGCTTTAGGGCCAAAGACTAGCATAGAGGGGGTAGAAGGTTCCTTACCCCTTTGGTTTATTACCAGTCAAGGTCTTACAAGCTTCCTTCATAAGAGCCCTAAGGTTACCCAAGCCTTGCGACGAATTCAAACGCATTATGGTCAGGCAGAGTCTTTCTTAGCTTCGTGCCCCGATAAGTCGAAAGATGTGGTTTATTTTGATCCTATGTTCCAGAAGCCGGTAGAAGAAAGTCCACAATTTAAACCACTGCGGGGCCACTTGGTAGACAGACCACTTACATCAGACCTCCTAGTAGAAGCCAAACGGGTGGCTAAAAAGCGGGTGGTGGTCAAGGAACGTAAGGGGGCCCAGCTTTTTAAGGAGCTTCCACCAGATTATTTTGTAGGTGGTAAATATAGTAAGCAAGCTTATGGTATATACGAGGTAGATATTTAAATTCAATTATTCCTATCCTATTTTAGGAGAGGGGGCACTTCCATGGACAAGTTAATTACTATACTCGGTCCTACAGCTGTAGGAAAGACGAATTTAACCTTGCGCCTAGCTAAGACCTTTGGGTCTCCCGTCATCTCTGGCGATGCCTATCAAGTCTATCGAGGCCTGGATATCGGGTCGGCTAAACCC
>CAKPUJ010000043.1:0-8145 GCA_934191645.1 uncultured Veillonella sp.
TCTAAGGTAGGAATAATATCCGATGCATCGCCTAAGAGGAGGGTAATATCCGAAGCATAGTCGGACTGATCAATAAAGTTTTGCGCCACCCTATGCCTATCTTCATCCAGTTCAATGGAGGTAATCTTTCCCCCATGGCCAAGATTACGAGCCAAGAGTAGAGTGGAGTAGCCGATAGCCGTTCCTACCTCTAGGACTGACATAGGCCGGTACAGGTCAATCAATTCATCAAAGAGCGCTACTTCTGACTCCCGCAAGATGGGTACCCGGTTCATAAGGGCATATAAGCGTTGTTCGTTTAGAATATCATTCAGTTCCATAAATACTTTCTACTACCTTCAAATGTTCTTCATAGGTTTTGGAGAAGTGATTATGCCCTTCCTTATCAGCAACAAAGAAGCGATAATCCGTGGTCCCCGCATGGGCTACGGCCTCCAAGGACTTGAGCCCCGGGTTGCAAATTGGTCCTGGTGGCAACCCAGGATTTATATAGGTGTTGTAAGGACTTTGTAATTTAGTATCTTCCAAGGTTACATGCACCTTAGCATAGCCCAAGACATAAGAAATAGTGGCATCCGATTGAAGGGGCATGCCTTCCTGTAAGCGCCGTTTAAAGACAGCTGCAATAGGGGCCCTGTCTTGGTCAAAGAGGGCTTCTCTCTCTACCAAGGAGGCTAGGGTTACCCATTGATAAATATCTAACCCTTGAGCCTGTGCGGCCTTGCGAAGGTCTGGCGTCAATTGACGGTTGAACTCATCAGCCATCATCTTAATGACATCGTCTGCTGTAGCTCCTACAGGGATATTGTAAGTAGATGGGAAGAGGAATCCCTCTACACCATAAGTAGTTTCTTGGGTGCCATGCATATAGGGATAGGGTCTGAGAACCTTAGCCCGATCCAAGAAATCTTGAGCCGTACATACATGCTTTTCTTCCAAGAGCTTAGCAATATCACCAATGGTATAGCCTTCAGGAATGGTAACGGAGATTTCTTTACTCTTCCCTTCTTGAAGGAGGACAATTAAATCATGGACAGAGATTTTCTTCGGAATTTCATAGTGGCCAGATTGGAGCTTGTGCCCTTCCCCAGTTAGGCGTAAAGCAAGGCGGAAGGCATAGCCCGAACGGACCAAGCCTTCGTCTTCTAATTTTTGAGCAATATCGACACCCGTCGCTTCCTTGCTAATTTCCACAACTGCTGTCTCATTGGTATCGTCAAAACGGTTAGGCACATAGTAGAACCAAGCCACTAGACCTCCAAGAATAACTAAAGTCAGCACCATGAGTGCTAGTAGACATTTCAAGAATCGTTTCATGCAGTCTTACCTTTTTGCTATACAAATACAACACTTACACGTTCTTCCCATTATACCATATTTAAACTTATCGAAATAAAAAAACTGCCCCCTCATCTATCGTAAGTGAGAGGTGCAGTTTATAGAGAATAAAGAAGTTTATTCTTGTTCAGATGCTTCTTCTTGGGCAATCAATTGCTCATACAAGTCAATAATGGCTTGTGTTTCTTCATCTGTTGGGGACTCATAAAATACATCGTCCCCTTCTTCTTCAATACGGGCCACCATAGCAATAGGCTCTTGATCCTTATTGTCATCATCAAGAACTTCGATCAACACGGCGAATTCTTTACCATCGTGCTCTAAAATTACGTCTTCTACGTAAGTTCGCTCTACCCCATCAGGGCCTTCGATAGTCGTATAGTTTAAATCGCCTTCGTAATTTTGATCAACCATAATTGTCTCCTTCATTGGGGATACTTAGTGTTTTGTATATGCCTAGTATACCACAGGCGGCCTACTTATGCGCAATTCGGTCTAAGTAACCCTGTAAAATCACGACAGCAGCCATCTTATCGATGACAGACTTGCGCTTTTTTCGGCTCACATCAGCAGCGATGAGAGATTTTTCAGCCATAACTGTAGATAGGCGTTCATCCCAGAAGGTCACAGGGGTCTTGATGACTTCCTTCATCTTATCCACAAATTCCTCTGTCTTCTGGGCCCTATCACCCTTGGTGCCATTCATATTTTTCGGCATCCCCACCACAATCTCATGAACCTCATATTGGTCGACCAATTCTTGAATACGACCAAAATCCTTTTCTAGGGAGGTACGGCGAATGGTTTCCAAACCTTGCGCCGTCATGAGCAAGGCATCACTACAAGCAACACCTATGGTCCGGCTGCCCACATCGAGAGATAAAATTCGCATTATAGGCCTTTCGCTTTCACATACTCTTTGACAAGTTCTTCAATAAGCTCATCCCGTTCCACGCGGCGCATGTTGGTACGAGCATTGTTATAACTTGTGATATACGTTGGATCACCAGAAATCAAGTAACCTACAATTTGATTAATGGAATTGTAGCCCTTTTCAGACAGGGATTTATAGACATCCGTAAGAATCTCCTCCGCTGTCATAGGGGTATCATCCACTTTTTTAAACATCATTGTTTCATCGGAAATACTCATTGTATCCTCCTCTGCTGTATTATCAGCAGGGGCCTAACTATGGCCCCTCATCTTAAAAGACTATGCAGTCATGGTAGAGATAGCATCAATCGCGGCCTTCAAGGCAGCATCTACCGCATTAGCATCCTTACCGCCGGCCATAGCCATGTCTGGTCGGCCACCACCATTACCACCAGCTGCTTGTGCTGCTGCTTTAACAATCTGACCTGCATGAATCCCCTTGGCCAAGACATCCTTAGATGCTTTGACTACAAAGTTTACCTTACCATCATGAACCAAGGCCAATACAGCTACACCGGATTGTAAGTTATCCAAGACCATATCCGCATAGTCACGCAATTCATCCGCATTTTGTGCTGCCACTACAGAAGCTACTACAGCAACGCCATTGATGGTTTGTTTAGCCGCCATAAGGTCGCTCATATCAGCAGAGGCTAATTGCTTCTTAGCTTCTGCCAATTCTTTTTCTACAGCCTTAGCGTCTGCAAGAACCGCATGGAGGCGACTAACCACTTGGTCATCCTTGGTCTTCAAAGTATCCGCTACATCCTGTACCAAAGCGCGATCAGCAAGGGCTGCATGCAAAGCAGCTCTGCCTGTAAAGGCTTCGATCCGACGAACACCAGAGCCAGTCCCTTGTTCCCCTACGATGCGGAAAGACCCAATGAAGCCCGTATTTTCTACATGAGAACCGCCACAGAGCTCGATAGAGAAGCCAGGGACAGATACAACACGAACTACATCGCCGTACTTATCACCAAAGAGGGCCATAGCCCCTTTTTCTTTAGCAGCATCCATAGACATTTCTTCAATAGTCACAGGGGTAGCCTTCAAGATTTCTTGGTTCACCAAATCTTCTACCTTGGCTAACTCTTCTTGAGATACAGGAGAGAAATGGGTGAAGTCAAAGCGGAGATAATCTGGTGTTACCAAGGAGCCAGCTTGGTTAACATGTTGGCCCAATACAGATTTGAGGGCTGCATGGAGTAAGTGAGTAGCCGTATGGTTACGGGCGATATCCATGGTGCGAACGCGATCCACATCAGTGGTTACTATATCACCTACATAAACCGTCCCTTCCACAACGGTCCCAATATGGTAGACGGTACCTTCAGGCAAACGTTTTGTATTGTGAACTTCAATCTTACCAACAGGCCCTACCAAGAAGCCTGTATCACCAACTTGTCCGCCCCCTTCTGCATGGAATGGGGTAGACTGCAAAATGATGGTTACTTCTTGCCCATCAGATGCGGAGTCGAGACGGGTTGCTCCTTCACCAAGCATCATGACCTTGGATTCATGGGTAGCCAAATCTTCCACCAAGTTTTCCTCAGCCAAGAAGGTAATATCCGGTGTAGCAACCTTGGCATCTTGATCGACACGGGCTTGACGAGCGCGATTGCGTTGCTCAGCCATAGCGGTATCAAACCCCTCTTTATCGATAGCCAAACCTGCTTCTCCAGCGATTTCTTGGGTTAATTCCCAAGGGAAACCATAGGTGTCATACAATTTGAAGACATCCTTGCCTGGGACTTCCTGAGCCCCTTTCCCCTTGAGCTCTTCCACAAGATCAGCTAGGAGAGACAAACCTTGTGCCAAGGTTTGGTTAAAGCGTTCTTCTTCATTGGCTACAACTCGTTTTACGAAGTCTTTCTTTTCTGCAATGGAAGGAATACCAGGACCTAAGATATCAACTACTACGTCAATCAAAGGCACCAAGAATGGACCTTCAATACCCAACAGACGACCATGGCGAACAGCGCGACGCAAAATACGGCGCAACACGTAGCCACGACCTTCGTTAGAAGGTAATACGCCATCAGAGATAAGAGCGGTTACAGCACGAGCATGGTCGGCGATAACCTTCAGAGATACATCGATGCTAGCAGAATCATGGTATTTTACACCAGCTTTTGCTGCAGCCGCTTCTATGATTGGGAAAATCAAATCGGTTTCAAAGTTGGTTTCACAACCTTGCAATACGGATGCCAACCGTTCCAAACCACAACCTGTATCAATGTTTTTCTTTTCCAAAGGAACATAAGAGCCATCAGCTTGCTTATTGTATTGTGTGAATACCAAGTTCCAAATTTCCAAGTAGCGGTCACAATCACAACCAGGAGCACAATCTGGACTGCCACATCCATGGTCAGGACCTTGGTCATAGAAGATTTCAGAGTCAGGACCGCAAGGACCTTCCCCAATTTCCCAGAAGTTATCTTCCAAACGGGAGATATGGGAAGCTTCTACACCACATTCCTTATGCCAGGTATCATAGGCTTCTTGGTCATCAGGATACACTGTTACATAGAGTTTATTCTTGTCCAATTTAATGACTTGAGTCAAGAATTCCCATGCCCAGTGAATAGCATCGTGCTTGAAGTAGTCACCGAAGGAGAAATTACCAAGCATTTCAAAGAAGGTATGGTGGCGAGCTGTCCGACCTACATTTTCAAGGTCACCTGTACGCATACATTTTTGGCATGTAGTAACTCGTGTGCGAGGTGGAACGAGTTTGCCTGTAAAGAAAGGCTTGAGAGGTGCCATACCAGCACCAATTAAAAGTAGAGATGGGTCATTTTCAGGAATCAACGAGAAGGATTCCAGTTTTAAATGGCCTTTATTTTCGAAAAACTGCAAATATGCTTGACGCAGTTCATTACCTGTCATAATGTAACCTCCTAGTGAAATAATCAACTATCATTATAGCCCAAAGAGACTCTATTTGTCATGGTCTGAAATTTAAGGCTTGCATATAAGATAAAAGTACCCTATAATAGGCGTACATGCTGTCGTAGCTCAGTCGGCAGAGCGCATCCTTGGTAAGGATGAGGTCGCCAGTTCAATCCTGGCCGTCAGCACCATATTTGATGACTCAACTCGTCATCTATTACCAATAAAGAAGCCAAACTCCGAAGAGTTTGGCTTCTTTATTTTCACCTCCCTATTTATCGAATAGAAAAGCCCTAGCATATGCATGCTAGGGCTTTTCTATATAAATTTAAAGGTCTTACATAACACGCTTAGCGCCTAAATAGCGCTCGCCCCAGTAGCCACTCATAAGGGATGCTACCGCTACGCCACGAGAGCTAGTAGCGGATATGAATTGACCATTACCGATATAAATACCAGAGTGGGATGCACCTGGTTCATAGGTTTCAAAGAAAACTAAGTCCCCTGGTTGCAAATTAGCTTTGGATACAGATTTACCCATCATATATTGTTCATCTGCCAACCGTGGTAAATTGATACCAGCCTTGGCGAAAACAAAACGAGTATAGCCTGAGCAGTCAAAACCGCTCGGTGTAGTGCCACCAAACACATACGGCACACCCTTGTATTTGCCCGCTTCTGCTAAGATGGCGTTTACATTCGCCTTAGACATGATAACGCCCCCATTGTTACTACGGGTCACAGCATGTGCTACAGGCGCCCCTGTGGTAGACACGCCCAACTTCTTCAGGGTCTCTGGTCCAGCAATACCGTCAACAGGAAGGCCATGATCTTTTTGGAAGAGCCGGACAGCCCATTTAGTTTCCTTGCCATATACCCCTGTCTTATCAGTTGCATGGTAGCCTTGCTTAATCAATTGCTTTTGAATTTTACTTACATTCGCTCCTTGGTCACCATACTGATAGGTATTGGCAGAAACAAGAGCTGTAGTAGATAAGGTCAAGGCTAAGGCCATTGTAATAAACTTAGATTTTTTAAAAACTTTCATCTGTATCCTCACTTTTATACGGTCGAATCAATCGTTTCGTACCAAACTATGACGTAATTCTTAGGTATCTTCGTTAGATACTCATCATTTCTTCTGGTCTAGGTTCATGGTTTCTTTCACCCAATAAAGCGGTCGGTGTTTGACCTCTTCAAAGACCCGGCCTACGTATTCGCCGATAATGCCAAGGCCAATGAGTTGTACCCCACACAAAAAGAAGATGGCAATTCCCAAGGTGGTCCAACCGCTGACAGCCTCACCCATAAGGTAGACAAATAGAATGTGAAGGATCATGAGCAAGCTCAGGAAGCCACAAACCACACCTACGTATAAAGCCATCCGCAAGGGAGCTCGGGAAAAAGCAGCAATGCCATCAAGGGCAAAGCGTATCATTTTTCGAACACTAAACTTGGACACGCCCGCAAAGCGTGCTGGTGCCACAAAGTGTAGGTCCACTTGTCGGTATCCTAGGTCGCCTACAATACCGCGCAAGAAACGTCCATGTTCTCGGAATTGCTTGAGCGTCTCAAGGGCCTTCCGATTCATGAGCCGGAAGTCTGAACCCCCTTCAACAATGGGAACTTCAGACATTGCATTCATTAATTTATAGTAGTATTTGGACGTGAAAGACTTGGACCAAGACGCATCTTCCGTGGAATCACGAATGGTGCGGACCACATCATTTCCCTCTTCCCAGAGCCTAATCAATTCTGGAATCAGGGTTGGTGGATGTTGCATATCACCATCCATGGTAATTACCGCATCACCCTTGGCGTAGTCAAGCCCACAAGTTAAGGCTAGCTGATGGCCAAAGTTACGGGCCAACAAGAGAACCTTAACATGCTGATCATCTTGGGACAAAGCCTGCAAGATAGCTGCAGACCTATCCTTAGATCCATCATCTACAAAAATAAGCTCATAATCATAGGTACCCTGTCTCATAACCTCTGTAACAGCATGATAGAAATTCTGAATGTTGTCCTCTTCGTTAAAAACAGGCACTACAATTGAAATGAGCATACGTCCCTCCTAATACCTTATATATTTTACTCCAAATTCATAATACAAGGCAAATTATGGCCTCTGAATCCAGTATTTACGGGCCTTTATTTTTCTTGTAGAATAATTATAGTTTTGTCAAGTTCTAAATGTTGACAATGAATTTCTTATAGGAGGTCTCATGAACATATCTACCCTCATATTCGACTGCGATGGCACCCTCTTGGACACCTTTGAGGACCTAAAAAATGCGGTTAACTATGCCTTGGCTACATCATCCTACCCCCTCCATGAGGACGATTACGTCCGACTCCGCATCGGTAACGGAGTTTCAAATCTAGTGAAATGGACTATGCCAGAGTCCGCTAGCCCTGAAGAACATGCAGCCTGCCTCAAACTGTTTGAAGACTACTATGACGCCCATATGCAAGACTACACCAAACCCTACCCTGGCATGCTAGAACTCTTGCAAAATCTCTTAGACCGTGGCTACCAAATCGCTATCGTCTCCAACAAGTACCAAACAGGCGTAGATGTTCTCAACGATCAATACTTTAAGGGCCTATTTAAAGTCGCCATCGGAACTAGCCCTCATATTGAGCGTAAGCCTGCACCGGACATGGTCTTCCAGGCCATGAAAGAGCTGGGCGTAAAGCCAGATCAATGCATCTACATAGGGGATACAGAAGTAGATGTAAAAACTGCTAAGAATGCTCACATTCCTTGTATCGGCGTCACTTGGGGTTTTCGTGACCAAGCTACCCTCGAGGAATTGGGTTGCCAATACATAGCCCATAAAACAGAAGATATCCTTAGTATCATGGACGATATTAATAACAATTGATAGACATCTTATTTATGATGTACTTCCCGCCAGTAGACTAACCAAGCTGCTAGGATGGCCAAGCCCACACCTACGAAAGTATCCACTACGCGAG
>CAKPUJ010000044.1:0-8100 GCA_934191645.1 uncultured Veillonella sp.
ATCATCCCTACTCGTATTGTTATTCGCGGTCGTGCAAAATCCAAAGAAAACGGGTCCTACGAAGCGGATAATACCATTGAAGCAACTAATACTATCGAAACTACCTACCTCAAAATCGAACAAAACGAAAAAGTGGTACGTGAAATCGATAAGTACGCTTACAAAGATTCTATTGCTGACGGTACCGACCTGATGTCCGGTGTCCGTTCTGCGCTCGGTCTGAACTAATAAAGGAGATTATCACTAATGAGCAAGCACAATACTAAGAATACTAAGGAAACTATGTTGGCGGTAGCTGACAATGAAGTTATTGGTCAAGTAGCTGAGGTTAAATCTGCAATTGAGCTAGTGCGTGAAGGGGGTTCTTTGAACTTCCACAATATCACAGGCTATGCCCTTATCCGGTGTGAGAAAGAGGCTAAAAAGGAAGACCATAGCATCACTGTTCCGTCTTTGTCGATGACATACCAAGCTCATGTAGCGGCTATGGCTTGCGGTTGTAAGATTGACGACATCTATGCATTGCCAGCAGCCGACTTTACTCGTGTATGTCTCGAGGTACAGAATTTTTTGCTAGCTTCCAGCAAATAGTTAACTTAGAACAGTACTTCACAGGATGGGCGATTGTATGTAGTAAATACACGAGCACATCCATGAAGTACTTTATCCGTGAGCTCACTGTGGACGAATTCTTAGTCCATGTGAAGCTCATTAGTGATAGCATCGAGCGAGAGAATGAAGCAATGCAACGATTAAGGAGTAAATAATGGCCAGTAAAGTGTTAGAAATGGCTATCGCCATTAAAGGTAAACTCGACGGCGGTCTGTCCTCTTCTGTATCGAAAGCTGCAGCCGAACTCGATAAGCTATCCAACTCCATCAAAGATCAACAGCGGTATGTGAAGCAGTTAGAATCGGCCCAAAAGAAATTGGGGGATGGTGGTAATAATAGTGTGTTGATAGCCGAACAAGAGAAGCTCAACTCGCTATTACAACGCCAAACTCAATTACGTGGGCAGATCACTAGTCAGCAATCGCATCAAGCCGCTATAAGCAAGCTAGGCGGTGCTAGTCCAGTCGCTAGCGCTGCATCAGCGGCTCAAGGTGCTAGTGCCGCCGTGAGTGGTGTTACGGCTAAGCTAGCAAACCTAGCTATGGTGGCGGCCGGAGGATTTGGCCTCGGGGCCATCATCGAAAACGTTGTGAATGCTGGTGAAGCATTGTATCAGTTGTCTAATAAGCTTCATATGAGTACTGCCGACGTGGCTCAATTCAAGAAAATGATGACTTTGAGCGGCGTTGATGTAGAGGTGGCAGCCAAGTCATTCTCTAAGATGGATAAGGTCTTATCTAGCGGCGGGAAAAGCGCCGAGGCTCTTCAAGCATATCTCGGTCAATTCGGGGTGACACTGACTGATGCCAACGGCCATCTGCTTCCGATGAACCAGCAATTAGATGCAATGGCGGCGGGCTATCAAAAAGCTAATGCTGAAGGACGCGGTCAAGAGTTTATGTTGCAGACATTAGGCGCAAAAGGTATTGAGCTTACAAAAGTATTTGAGAATTATGCGGATGCGAAAGCAGCGGCTTCTCAAATTAAAGGCGTAGGTCTAGATCCTAAAGCCCTTCACGAGACCTGGCTACAGATGAATATTCTGAAGGCGGAAGCTTCGCAGGTAGGACTGGGCTTAGCAGCGGCCTTTGTGCCGATTGCACAGCAAATTCTACCGGCGCTTGTACCGGTTCTTCAGCAAGTTGTCGTGTTCATCCAAAAGAACCAAGATACGATTGCGATGTTGGTGACTAACGGTATGAAGTTGGCACTTCTATATGGTGTAGCTACTAAGTTGGCATCGGGTATTACTACCATTACTATGGCCTTTCAAGGTGTCGAATCCGCAAGCAAAGCCTTTAAGGCGGCTAGTGCATTAATCGGCGGACCTTGGGTGCTAGCGATTATGGCTATTATCACGGTGCTTTACTCGTTATACACTAACTGGGACACGATTGTAGCGGCTGTTACGGATATTTGGAATCGATTATCTACTACGGTTAGCTCGGCGTTCAGTAGTGTGGTTACATCAGTGGGGAACGCTGTGCAGAGCGTAGTAAGCGCTTTAGTTAATATTCCATCCACGATTGCGTTTGTTATAGGTTTCATAGCGGCGGTGCTGCCTCAATTGCCAGCAATTATGGCAGCTACTGGTAGCGCGTTTGTAGACGCCACTATAACCTTTGTCTCCGAAGCTTATGCGATAGCAACTTCTTGGATAGAAAATTTAGTCTCAACAGTAGCGAATATACTTACGAATCTGCCGAGCTACTGCGCCGATGCAGGTTCCGCTTTTGTAGCGGCTGCGGAACAGTGGGCTAGTGATGCCTATAACGCTGTTATTGACTGGATTGAACAAATTCCGGCAGCTGTGTCCAATGCTATTTCAGCGGCTTGGGACAGTATTACAGCGCAGTTTAGCAGAGGGCTTACTGTTGGCGTTCAAGCTGCTGGTGGCGACATAAGAGCCTGTGCGAATGGTGGTGTGATCACGTCTCCTGAAATGGCATTAGTAGGTGAAGCCGGATATCCGGAAGTCATCGTACCGATTGATGGTAGCGCCAATGCTATGGCGTTGTGGCAGACCGCTGGTCGGATGCTAGGGGTGTCCGGTGCTCAACAGGCACCGTCTGTATCCTTAGCGCCTAGTGTACCAATGGCAACAGGTACCGTATCTGGAGGCGATGTGAACATAACATTCGCACCAGTTATCCAAGGCGGAACGGGGTCAACTGACGATATGATGGCGGCTCTCGATGCCAAGATGCGTGAGTTCACTCAAATGATGAGCCAGTATACGGCAGGGCAACGGAGGTTAAGCTATGACTAAGTACAGTACAATACAGGGCGATATGTGGGACCTTATCGCCTATAAGGTCTATGGCAATGAACGCTATATTAATTTATTGTTAGAGGCTAACCAAGAGCACCGCAATACGGCAGTGTTTTCTGCTGGCGTGGTGCTCACCTGTCCTGATATTCCGCCTGATACATTACCTGAATTCTTACCACCGTGGAGGCGATAGCAATGCAACTACAAAAGAGCTTAGCTAAAGTCAACAAGTGGAAAAAGGATCTTACGCCACAGACTAAGTTGGCCCGGCGTGCCTGGTGCACGATTGGCTATCAACACTGGGGCTTCAAAGAGTCCAAGGATATTACGGAGGATATTAGTAAGTATTTACTGGATATCACCTACACGGATAACTTATCAGGCACCGTCGACGACGTATCCCTATCCCTTGAGGACAGGGGGCGCCTGTGGGTTGGTGACTGGTATCCTACCAAGGGATCATTACTTGAAGTAGCTATTAATACGGTGGCGTGGGATAGCTTAGATGATAAGCAATTTACCCTGCCTGTTGGCCAATTTGAAATTGATGAGTTCGAAGGCTCTAGCCTCCCTGATGTCGTCAAAATCAAAGGCGTGGCCGTGATTGGTACTACTGATCTTCGTGAAAAGAAGAAAGATGAGTCCTGGAAGGATACAACATTAAAAGCGATTGCTACAGAAAAGGCGAAAGCTAATAACTTGAAATTGGTATGGGATACGGACTTTGACCCTCCATTAAAAGACGCGTCTCAAAGCGCTGAATCGGACCTCGCATTTTTACAGAAATTATGTAATGATGCGGGGTTTTCTCTTAAAGTTTCTACGGAGCAACTGATTATCTTTGACGATTACAAGTACGAAATCGTGAAACCTACAGTCGTGATCCGTCGGCCAGGGGGACAGTATCAACCGATTCAAGTAAAAGAAGGAGAGCAATCTCCAATGCTCGTAACTAAGGCGCTCTCATATTCTTACAAAAGTAAGACAAGAGAGGTCTATCGAGCATGCCATGTGAAATACACCGATAAGGACAAGAAATCTGTTATAGAGGGGACATTTGAGGACCCTGACCGCAAGGATAAAACCTATCTTGCCGTCCTAGAGGTGAATACGCAAGTGAAGGACGCTGCCGAAGCATTGCGATTGGCCAAGAAGAAACTAAGAGAAACCAATAAAGAAGCTGACACGATGTCTCTTAGCTTGCCGGGTCATCCTCTATTGATGGCAGCGATAACGGTCAAGATGGAAGGCTTCGGTGTGTTTGATGGCAACTATTTAATAACAAAGGCTACCCATACTGTGGGGGCCCATTACTCTACTAGTGTTGAATTGAGGAGGTGCCTACATGGCTATTAGCGAAGAGATCCTATCCACGCTATCGGATATGGTATTCATCGGCAACGTTTCCAGCACCCTACCTGATGAAGGTAAGGCTATCGTGACAAGGCTTGACCGAGACGGCGTTGTTACGGCTCCGCTATCAGTCTTGAATCGAGGCACGGCCAGTGCTAAGGACTACTGGATGCCGGCTATCGATGATCAAGTGCTGTGTATTATGTTACCGAATCGGGCCGGTCGAGGATTCTCTGACGGCTTTATCATCGGTACTTTCTTTAGCCAAGCCGACCCTGTACCGGGCGGTTCAGGCGATGGCAAGAGGGTACTTGATGTTCCGGGGGATATGACTCTGAATGTCGGAGGCACCCTAGCTATCAACTCTAGTAGCGGTGATGTAGTGGTTAACGGTATTTCCTTAGTACACCATGTCCACGGCGGCGTTCAGTCCGGTGGCGGTACTACAGGAACACCGGAATAGGAGGCAGATATGTATATTGGGTATCTAGCTGATATCGTATTCTATACGGCCCTCGACCATGTATTAACTGTGTCTGATATGACGCGGTCCGGTAGTGCTCGGTGGGAAAAGCATACCTTGATGCTAGAAAAACCGGTGAAGCAGTTCAGTGGACCGGATGTCGACCAGGTGACTTGTAAGATTCTACTGTCGAAGTCCCTTGGCCAGTCTCCGGATTCTGTAGTAAAGAAGCTTAGGAAGTACCGAGACACTGGGGCGGTGTTGCCATTTATTATCGGCGGTAAGCCAGTCAGTCAGAACTACTTTGTCATTATGTCGATGAGTGAGGATAACCTCTTTACGGACGCCTACGGTGCGACACAATCGATTGAGGTATCCCTTACCTTAGAGGAATACCCTGATACGAATACAGTTGAAGAGAAGTCTCTTCTCAATCAATATGGTGGCAAATTCAATAAGATTAACACGATATTACGGAGGTTCTAATGGCAGCTACATACGAAATTAAGCCGACCACGGATACATTGATATCCTTGGCTCCGGAAAGCGAATTAGCGGAGATCCTCCAAAATGTTCAAACGATTATATCGACAGTGCGGGGGACGATTCCGCTAGACCGAGAATTCGGTATTGATGGTCGAATTGTAGATATGCCAATTCATCAGGCGAAAGCACACCTCTCGAATGACATATTTCAACAGATTAAGCGGTATGAGCCCCGCGCTACAATCGAGGACATATCCTTTACCGCCACGACTAACGGGGCGTTGATTCCGAAAGTGATGGTGAGCGTATGAGATTAACCGATTTACCTCGTATCGAGTTCTTCGATACGGACAAAGAACACGTCCAACAGACCGTGTTTAACATTTATACCAAGATTACAGGGCGAACCCTAGCACAGGGCGACCCTGTATCCTTATTCTTAAAAGTTATTTCAGAAATTATTATCCGCTTGCTGAATGACGCTAACTATGCGGCTAAGCAAAACCTTCTAGCTTATGCAGAAGGTGATAACTTGGACCACGTAGGAGCGGTACCTGCCGCAGTTGATAGGTTGCAAGCTACAAAGGCGGTAACCACCATGAAAGCGACTCTCTCCGCCGTGCGGACCAAAGAGGTCATCGTGCCAAAAGGGACGCGTATATCAACGGATGCGGGGGCTTACTTCGCTACCATAGAGGATCTCGTTATCCCGGCTGGGTCGCTGACAGGTACGGTATCCGCTCAAGCGGAAAAGGTAGGCACGGATAATAACGGCCTACAGCCTGGTGAGATTAATGTAGTCATTGATCCCGTGGCCTATGTGAATACAATCGTCAACACGACCGTATCTGAAGGCGGAGCGGATAGGGAGGATGATGAGTCCTATCGGGAACGTATCCATGAAGCACCGGAGTCCTTCTCCGTAGCGGGCCCTACTGGAGCCTATGAATACTTCACCAAGTCCGCATCACACCTTGTGGTTGATGTGGGTGTATCCTCTCCTCAACCAGGATATGTCAACATTTATCCGCTCTTAGCGGGCGGCGCTATCCCTGGGGAAGAGCTGTTGAAGACGATCACTAACTACTTATCCGATAGAAAGCGGAGACCGCTTACGGATAAATTAACCGTCTTAGCCCCAACGACTACCCAGTATAATATCGACGCTAAGTATTACACCGATACCGGCGCTGACGCAACAGCGGTTAAGGCTAAAGTTGATGCGGCGGTCGATAAGTATGTGGTATGGCAAAAGTCCAAGATTGGGCGCGATATTATCCCTAGCCGGCTAGTGCAGATGGTTATGGAAGTCCCAGGGGTGAAACGGGTCGATGTGACGGCACCTGTGTTCACACCAATTGCCGAACAAAGCGGAGTAGCGGTTGCTAATACAGTGTCCGTTGTACTCGCAGGAAGTGAGGAAGAATGATACAGGACCGAAAGTATAAGAGTGCCGAGCACCTGCCGAGCTCCATTAATCGAGAGCCAATCATAGACTTGGCCAAGACCTGGGACGAAGCGGAGTTTGGGCTTATCGACCTTGATAAGCTACTCCTCTGGGCCTCTATTGATACCGAGCCGGAGAATGTAGTCGACAACTTGGCTTACCAACTCCATGTTGACGCCTACGACAGTGGGCTACCGATAGAGACTAAACGGGATCTCGTTAAAAGTTCTATCGATATTCACCGGCACAAAGGGACGCCGTATGCGGTGGAGACGGCTGTAAAAGCTATCTACTCTGACTCTGTTGTTAAAGAGTGGTTCGAGTATGGAGGAAAGCCGTACTACTTTAAGGTGTGCCTGATTTCTGCGGCGCTAAAGAGTAGCACAGATATCGAGGTTCTAGTGAAGGCGATTAATGCCGCTAAAAACGTCCGCTCGTGGCTAGACCGCGTTGAGTTTATTCGCCGAATGAACTGCGAAGAACACTTCGTTGGTTGGTGCGGAGTCAATAAGAAAGTCAGCATTACGTGCGACTTTACAAAGGCTTGGAAAGTACCACTTAGGACCAATATTATGACATATACGGTTGAATCTAAGAAAACTAAGATTAATGTAATGCTAGATAATAGCATTAGATAGGAGGATTATATGGCAGGATGGAATAATGCAACTATGACCGACGCTGGCGAGATCTTACAGACCAAGGTTAACGCCGGCCTGACGAAGCTAACATTCACCAAAATAAAGGTCGGCAGTGGTGTTAGTACTACTAACGCCCAAGCACTCACTGACGTTATTGCGTCAAAATGGGAGACCACCAATTTCACGGTTAAGCGGGACGGTAAGATTGTAACGGTCGATACCTTCATCACTAATACAGGGATTACAGAGGCCTTCCGGATGGCCGAAATTGGGTTATTCGCTCAAGATCCCGACAAAGGGGAAGTGTTATACGCATACCTTACAGATTCCGAACCGGATAGAATGCCTGCAGAAGGTGGCTCTACAGTCGTGTCTCAAGAGTTAAGCTTGGGCATGACATTCAGTAACTCCGGTAATGTAACTCTTACCGTGAATATGGGGGCACTGGTTACACGGGAACAATTGGAACAACATAATAGTGATCCTAATGCCCATGGTAATCGATTCAATGCCATTATTCAGCAGGTCAACAACATGATTACTAATGTGGATAACAACGATGTATTGGCGAAAGCGCCTACATTACAATTGGTAAAAAACTTATTGAGTGGCCTAAACATCAAAAACGCAACCGATGTAGTAAATGCCTTAGAAAGCGAGAAAGCAACAGGGCTTGGAATCAGATATGATTTTAGCAACGAAAATGCTTGGTATATCTGTTTTGGCAAGCTATTTGGGAATTTAATTATCCAAGGGACATATAGATGGTCAGGATCCGTATCGGAATGGACATATCCATTAAAACTATCTAAATGTTTCTATATTG
>CAKPUJ010000045.1:0-8072 GCA_934191645.1 uncultured Veillonella sp.
TCCACTAGGGCCTGTACATCGACTACTTGACCTGCCTCTTCTGGATGTAGGATAACCTGTCCCTGGGGCGATAGGCTTAGGTAGGCATCATGACCATTAAGAAGCATGGATTTACTAAGCCTTTCTAAGTAATCGTAGGCTATGGGTTGATCCACTGTAAAGACTAAGTCTTTATGGACTGGATAGAGTAAGGCTAGTAAACGGTTTCTTACATACTGCAAAGGATTAGTCTCATAGCCATAAGCTATGATGGTTTCATAGGTCTTATCCGGGTCAGCTCGTATTCCTAAATCTTCTAGCTTTAGTTTTTGAGTCCCTTGGGGTGTAACTAAATTAATGGTTAGGCCTTTTTCCTGAGATAGTTGATCTATCTCATATCGTAAAGCCTCTGAGTCCAAACCAGAGACGGATTGATCTCCTAAGTACACACCATGAATTGGCCTCCCTGTAGGGATAAAGACATAGGCACTAGCCCCAAGTAGGCTAAGGGCGAATAAGCAAGTCAGACAAGCGATAATTGGTCGTTTTCTTAAAGGGCTCATAAACTCCACCTTATATAAGTAAACCGCAGGTTTTTGCCTGCGGTTTGAAATCTCTCTTATGCTTCGTGGAAGCGATAGCCTACACCCCATACAGTCTCAATGAACTTAGGATTATTAGGATCTGGCTCAATTTTTTCGCGAATGCGGTTGACGTGAACGGTTACAGTAGCTGTATCGCCCAAGGCTTCAAAGCCCCAGACCCGTTCTAAAAGACGGTCCTTAGAAAATACGATACCAGGGTTTTGTGCCATGAAGGCTAAGAGTTCAAATTCTCGATTAGCCAACACTACTTCTGTGCCATTAACCATAACACGACGGCGATCTAATTGAATTTCCAATTCATCACAAACAATAACTTGTTTTTCCTCTTGCTGAGATTGGTTAGTCAACCGTTCATAACGAGCGATATGGGCCTTAGCACGAGCCACCAACTCATTAGGAGAAAATGGCTTTACAATGTAATCATCGACACCTAAGCCTAAGCCACGGATTTTATCGATTTCTTCCGTCTTGGCTGTAACCATGAGGATTGGCGTTTCCTTAACGGTGCGGATTTCCCGTACAATTTGGAAGCCGTCCATAGAAGGCAACATAATATCACAAATAATTAAAGAATAATCATTAGCCAAAGCTGCTTCGAGGCCAGCTTTACCATCCGCCTTGAGTTCTACTTCATAGCCATTAGCTTCAAAGTAATCACGTTCCAATTCAGCAATGCCTGTAGTATCTTCAATAATTAAAATCTTACTCATAATAAACCTCCTTTAGGTTTTATACTGCTAGGGGTAGGCTAATAGTAAAAGTCAATCCGCCACCAGGTGTTTCTGATGCCACACTTGAACCGCCCATCCCCTCAACCAATTGCTTAACGATAGATAGGCCTAATCCCGATCCATTTTGTGTATTAGTCCGTGCCCTATCGGTACGGTAGAATGTTTCAAACAATTTAGAGAGATCCTGGCTGTCTACACCGGGACCATTATCGGCAAAGACAAGTTCAATTGTGTTTTCAACTTGCCGCAGGCCAATAACTAATTGTCCTTGATCCTTGTCCTTGTATTTAAGGGCATTAGACACAATATTATCTACAATTCGTTTGAACTGACGACCATCTAAATGTGCTAGCGTCCTTGGGGGCAGGGTGTTCTTTAATTTAATGGTTAGCCCCCTATCCTTATAAGAGGCTGCATTATCAGACATCCAATCAGAGAAAAATTCACTGAGAGAAATGTCTTGCAAATCGAAGTCAATATGACCTATATCCAATTTGGAAAATAGGAAGAGGTCTTGTACCAAGGTTTCCATATGGGTTGTAGTATCTAAAATCTTCTTAAGGTAAGCATCTCGCTTAGCCGGTGTATTGGCAATGCCATCCATAAGACCTGACGTGTAGCCTTTAATCATCGTTAATGGGGTGGCTAGGTCATGTGAAATCCCAACGATTAATTCCTTGCGGTTTTGTTCGTAATGAGCCTGTAACTCTTGTGATTTTCTCAGGTTATTACGCATATCATCGAAAGCCTGTAAGGTGGCCCCCAATTCATCATTAGAAATAACGGGAACCGGTGTTTTTAGGTCCCCCTCTTGAATTCGTTTCGTAGCCTTTTGAAGGACTTTTAATGGGCCTAAGATTTGTTGATAAAAGAGTCTAGATAAGTATATACCAAGAATGAGGATAACAATCCCACCGATGATCATGGTAATAACGGCCCCTTGTCCCTGGAGTTGGTCCCAGAAGGTAATAGGCCCACTATCACGATTAGCAATCTTTGGCATGCCGACACGGAATTCTATAGGCGCATAGCCCAAGACAATGAGGTTGTCTTTTGAGGACACATAGCGGTAGGTCAGACCCTTTTCATCCCACCAAATATAGGATGATTTTTCATCGTTTCCTATATGCCGTAGTAGGTTTAGTTGAGGGTCTCCTAAATTTTCATTTTGATAGATTAGTTGATCATTATATATGACGGCACTATAGACGCCAAAGGTGGCAAGCCGTTTCACATCGTCTTGAATATTGATGAGGGAATCCTGGCGATCTGCTGGATCATTGATATCCCCCTGCAGAATGCCCAGGGTAAACTGAATGGCCACACCACGACCAGCATTGGGAAAGAAAGTATCCAGGTTACGGTGTTGTTCCCAAGGGGCGTGTCGAATAAGGCCCATTAGCCCAGCAGAGACAACGGTCATAATCACTAATGGGATTAAAACCATGAGGAAGTTCCCTGCTAGAAGACGTTTCCGGATGGATAAGTCGCGAAGTTTCATGTAGACTCCTTAATCACTCTCATTTCTTTATTATATAGTATTAAGGGCCTATGGTACAATAATGTATATAGTTTATGAAAGGAGTCGCTATGACTAAAGATACTAGACATTTTTATTTGCGTCATAACGACGCCCTCATGAATAACTCTTCTTTATCCTTAAAAGCTAAGCAATCGATCCTCCTATCTAAGGCGGAAAATACTATTGATGCCTATGAATCTGACTGGAATGACTTTGTAGATTGGTGTAACTACAAGAAGGTAAGCTATTTCCCCGCTACGGATGTGACTATCGTTAACTATATTAATGACCTAGCAGACTACGCCAAAGCGAATACGATTTCCCGTCGCATATCTGCTATTTCAGAAAACTACAATGCCGCAGGTCATGTAGATAATCCCTGTACCTCCCCCTTAGTTAAAAATGCCCTCCGCGGTATTCGTCGCCTTAAGGGAACCTTTCAACAAGGCAAAACCCCTATTCTTTTAGATGATTTAGAAGATATATTTGAGGCCATGAGGGATTTAGACATACCCGATATACAAAAGATGAGAGATAAGGCCATCCTGTTAGTTGGCTTTATGGGGGCCTTCCGCCGTAGCGAGCTGGCTTCTATTACTGTGGAAAACCTACATTTCTCAAGTCAGGGTCTAGAAATCTTTATCGCCTCCTCCAAGGCCGACCAAGAAGGACAAGGGGCAATAGTGGCTTTACCTCATATCGATAATCCTGACTATGATGCGGTTAAGGCTCTACGTGATTGGCTAGACTACGCCCACATAACAGAAGGACCTGTCTTCCGAGGTTTTACTAAAACCTCCTCACTCCGTAAAGGACCAATATCCGATAAATCTATAGCAGAGATTGTAAAAAAATATGTAGCTTTGATTGGCCTAGATCCAGCTATGTATGGAGCTCACTCCCTCCGTCATGGTTTCGCTACAACAGCAGCCTCTTATGGGGTAGAAGAACGAAATATTATGCGACAAACCCGTCACCATTCTGTTAATATGGTTCGTCGCTACATCAATGAGGCCAATAAGTTTGTGGATAACCCTATTTCTTCCATTTTTAAACAAAGAAAATAAATAGATTAAAAAAGGACCGCCCTAGCGGTCCTTTTTCGTTAATTAAAATTATTGGTAATAATATTACCATTGTGAATGGTTGGCACTTGAATCTTAGTTCCCGGCTTCAAAGAACCTAAATCCTCTAAATTATTCATCTGCTTCATAGCAAATACAACTTCACGAATATCCACATCATCGGTAGCAACTGTTTCAGCAATATTCCAAAGGGTGTCACCGCGTTGTACTACTACTGTTTGTGGATGGTCTGTATCGACTGTAGGTGTTGAACCGAAGGCCATAGAACCAAATAAAAGTGTCATTATTAAACCAATTACAATCATCAATGTCTTATTCATGATTAGTACCTCTCATCTATATATTCGAACATAATTACTTAGAACATTTGTTTGTTTACATGCTTATTATAATAGCCGAACAAATGTTCTGTCAATATAGTTTCGAACATTTGTTTGCAAAAATGATATAAAGTATGTATACTATAGATAAATCCTAGGTGATTCGGTCTTATAGATCCCTTTTTCCTAGCTTAGATATATGTAATTACAATAAATAGTTTATATAGAGGAGTATAAGGTGAGACGTCCTGCTACCGATATCAATACTAAACAAAGAAAGATCCTTGATTTTATTATCGAAAATATTATGGAAAACCATATGCCCCCTACGGTCCGTGAGATTTGTGAGTATATTGGTTTAAATTCTACCTCCTCTGTGGCCTCTCACTTGGCAGCCCTTGAGCGCTTTGGATACATCAATCGCCCTTCTAATAAGAATCGGGCCATTGAGTTAACAGAAAAGTCCCGTCCTTCAAATACGTCCACTATGGTGGCCTCACAACCACAAGGGACTCAAGATGAGTTCATCATGCAAGGGGCTATGATGCGTAATGTTCCTCTCATAGGCCATGTCCAAGCGGGTACCCCAATTACTGCTGAACAAAATACTGAACTTGTTATGCCTCTACCAGAACAACTGACAGGCCAATCAGAATGCTTTATGCTTCGCGTTCATGGTGAGTCCATGCGTGATATTGGTATCTACGAAGGGGACATGATCATTGTCCGCAACCAAAATACTGCTAATAATGGTGATATTGTGGTTGCCCGCATCGGTGAAGAAGCCACTGTAAAGCGCTTCTTTAAAGAAGCAGATCATATTCGCCTACAACCAGAAAATGACGAATTTGAACCTATTATTACACGTGACTGCGTTATCGAAGGATTAGTGGTAGGCTTAGTACGAGATAAAATCTCCTAATTCCTCTTTTTCCTATTTCCAAACCTATATAGATATAAAAAAACGACTTCCTAAGAAGTCGTTTTTTTCTTTGCTTATATCAATTTAATTATCCTAGTAAGATAGATTACAAGAACGCTAGTATTGTGATAGGTTAATCTTACAGAATATTATGGGCCTTTAAGGCGGCGTTAATTATATCCGCTTCGGCATCCGATGGTTCACACATAGGCAAGTTGAATGGACCAACGGGCCAACCCATTTGTCGGCAAGCATACTTAACTGGAATTGGATTCGTCGTAATGAACATAACCTTGCAGAGGTCATAGAGGGATCGATTGATTTCTTCTGCCCCTTTTACATTGCCAGATTGGAAAGCTTGTATCATAGCATTCATATCCTTACCAACAAGGTGGGATACAACGGAAATAACCCCTACACCGCCTAGGGAGAGTATCGGCAAAGTCAATCCATCATCACCAGAGTAGATCATAAAGTCTGTAGGTAATTCATATCGAATCTTAGCGACATTGTCTAAGGAGCCAGAAGCTTCCTTAACACCAACGATTGTATTAGGGAATTCTTGGTTAAGACGTTTCATAGTAGCTACATCCATAGCCTTACCGGTGCGACCAGGAATATTATAGATTAAGATTGGTAAACTAGAGGCTTCAGCCAAGGCCTTGTAGTGAAGGTATTGACCCTCTGCATTTGGTTTGTTGTAATAAGGTACAACTGCTAAAAGACCAGAAATACCTGGGATAGAACATACTTTTTTTACAAATTCTACAGAGGCCCTAGTGTTGTTGGAACCCACATTGGCGATGATGGTCCCCTTGCTAGCGCAGGCTTCAGCTACAGCTTTAAAGAGAGTTAATTTATCCTCTGGAGAAATGGTTGGATTTTCACCAGTTGTACCACAAATGAGAATACCATCAGACCCATTATCCAAGAGTTTGTTAGCGATTTGTACAGTACCATCAATGTTGACAGACCCATCTTGGTTGAAAGCTGTAACCATTGCGGTGATAACGCGACCAAATGTTTTCATGTTAGGACCTCCTAAGGGGATTAAAATGCATCTTTCTCTACGAGGTATTCAGCAATTTGCAAGGCATTAAGGGCGGCTCCCTTGCGAATTTGATCACCCACAATCCAGAAGTTCATACCCTTATCATTGTATAAGTCTTTCCTAATACGACCGATTTCGCAATCATTTTTATTAGATGTATACAAAGGCATAGGATAGATTTGTTCTGCTGGATTATCTTTTACTTGAAGACCAGGGAACTTAGCACAAGCTGCACGGAAAGCTTCTACGGATACAGGTTCTTCCGTTTCTACGAGAACAGATTCAGAGTGAGATCGATATACAGGAACACGAACCGTAGTTGGTACCACTTGAATAGAATCATCATGCAGGATCTTTTGGGTTTCATTAACCATTTTCATTTCTTCTTTGGTATAGTCGTTATCAAGGAAGATATCGATTTGCGGCAAGATGTTGAAAGCAATTGGGAAATGTTTAGGACAAGATCCAGTTGGCAATAAGTTAGCCGTCATTTCTTTTCCTTCATTGTATTGATGAACTTGGTTAGCCAACTCTTCAATTCCTTCTTTACCAGCACCAGATACGGCTTGGTATGTAGAAACGACAACCCGTTTAATAGGAGACAAGTCGTGAAGTGGTTTCAAGCCCAATGCCATAATGATGGTAGAGCAATTTGGATTAGCAATAATCCCTTTGTGTTTAAGGATATCTTCAGGGTTTACTTCTGGCACAACCAAGGGTACTTCTGGATCCATGCGGAAAGCAGAGGAATTATCGATAACGATAGCGCCGCGTTTAGCCGCTTCTGGAGCTAGGGTTTTGGAAATGGATCCACCTGCAAACAGAGCAATATCAATACCATCAAAAGACTCAGGCTTTGCTTCTTCTACAATGTATTCCTTGCCAGCTACAGTCAATGTTGTCCCCGCAGATCTAGCAGAGGCCAACAACTTTAAATTTTCAAAAGGGAACTGGCGCTCTTCAATAAGAGTAATAAATTCAGCACCTACAGCGCCAGTAGCGCCTAAAATGGCAACGTTGGGTTTTCTCATGGGATTCCTCGCAATGTATACTATAGTTGATAACCAATCATTTTAGCAGTTTAGTAAAGTCTTACCAGTGTATTTATAAGTAGTGTTCAAGGCCATAGGTCAGGCCTTCATGATCCTTAATGCGTTTACAAGCTAATACGACGCCAGGCATAAAGGACAAACGGCTCAAGGAGTCATGACGAACAGTTAAAGTTTCATCATAGCCACCAAAGATAACTTCTTGGTGGGCTACATAGCCTGGAAGACGAACGGAGTGAATGGTCACATCGTCTACCTTAGCCCCCCTTGCACCAGGTAGGGATTCACGGGTTAAGTCTTCTTGCGCCTTTACACCAGCCGCTTTTTTTGCTTCATTAATCAGCTTAGCCGTTAAAACGGATGTACCTGATGGAGCATCATACTTGTGGTTATGGTGAAGTTCGATAATTTCCACATCTGGGAAGTATGGTGCCAATTCAGCGGCAACCTTCATCATCATAACAGCACCCATAGAGAAGTTTGGTGCTACTAAAACATTGGCCCCCTGTTGGCGACCAATAGCATCGAGATCTGTCCGTTGTTCAGCAGTTAAACCAGTTGTGCCAATGACCATGTGAATGCCTGCAGCTAACACCTTTTTAGCATTTTCATAAATGATTGCTGGCGAGGTAAAATCAACAATCACATCAGGTTTATTAGGACCATCTAAGATTTGGTCCAAGGAGGCAGACACAGCAATACCAATTGTACCAAGGCCAGCTAATTGCCCCATATCCTGCCCTGCTAAATGAGGGTCAACCCCACCAGTAAGGGTAAGTTCTGGATCATCATAAACAGCTTTTACAAC
>CAKPUJ010000046.1:0-7819 GCA_934191645.1 uncultured Veillonella sp.
AGTTTACATAGTACTTTTCCCAAGGATCCCCTTCTGCATAGGCTGCTACGGAAATGCCTTTAGCACAATCGATAACAGACCCACCACCTACAGCTAGAATGAAGTCTATCTTATGGTCACGCACTAGACGAGCCCCTTCCAACATTTGATCCAGGGTAGGATTAGACTTAATACCAGAATACTCAACTACAGTCTTGCCTGTTTCCTTAAGGATAGCCATAACCTTGTCATAGATGCCATTTTTTTTAATGGAAGACCGACCATAGGTCAACATAACAGTAGGGCCCACCTTAGCTAATTCAGGACCCAATTGATCTAGCGCATCCTTACCAAAATGAATACGGGTAGGAATATCATATGTAAAATTTCCCAGCATAATAAACCTCCAAAACATATTGTATATATCTAATCAACCTATACCTTAAGTATAGGTCCCAAAGTCTACCGAGTCTATCTATAAGTACAAAAAAAGACCACCCTTGTACAAGGGTGGTCTTTTAGCAATAGACAAACTAGCTATCGCCCTACATTAGAGTCAACTAGCATAAGCTATTATTTGAATCGGTAAGAAGCACCTGCTGTGAAACCTTTGAAGGTATTAGAGGAGTTGTTACCATTAGCTGTGTTAAGTTGCTTGTAACCAGCGCTGATATCGAGGTCTTGTGTAGCTTTATAGCCGAGACCTGCTTCCCAAAGGGATGTATCATTAGTACCTACAGCACCTTTCGCATACGCTTCTACTGGGGAGTTACCCAATTGTTTCTTAGCGATGACACCTACTTGTGCGATATCTTTATTCTTATTGAAGTTATCGCCACCGATGTTTGCATACCCACCGTAAACAGCGAAGTTATTGTTCAAAGAACGAACAGCATTCAATTCATGCATACGGTTATCGGTGTGGAAACCATTGGCAATTTTAGTGTTCAAGCCTTGGTAGTTGTATTGGATAGCTGTTTTATCATTAACAGCATACGTCATACCAGCGTCGATATTGCCTTTGTGTTTTGTGTCATAGTTACCATATTCACCTTGGATGTTGGAATAACCAGCATTCACTTGAGCTTGGCCTTTTTCAAAGGTTGTTTGTGGTGTAGCACCAGCTACTGCAATACCCATTGCTGCTACGGTTACTAAAGCAAGTAATTTCTTATTCATAATAAATTCCTCCTAATCGTTAACTACGATTTAGTTTGACCACCGCATTTGCGATGTGTGGTCATTGTAGAGGAATCCGTCCTATCAATCAAGGATTGTAAATGAGAATTTACTAAATCCTAAGAAACCTGCACAACTCGTTATACATTCGTTAGACATGAATGAAATATAGGTATTATATACTGAAAGTTGCTTTCGCCCCCTAGAAATAGGACATTTCAAAGAAGGCCCATTTCATATTGGACTACACTGCTTTCATAAACCTCCCTAAGCCGAAGAAACATTGGACCCAACATGAATAGAAATGCTCTCTTCTATAGGTCCTTCTTATAGACAAGTCGATTGGCCTCTGACTCTTCTGGACTATAGGTGTAACCTTCTAGACTGATACTCCGTAGAGCGTCTGGATTCTCTATCCTATGTTGGATAATATAGCGTGCCATAGCCCCTCGCATATATTTGGAATGATGAGATGTAGCCTTCCACTGTCCCTTACAGCAATCCAGAAATTCGAAGTCTACTAATCTCTGGTTCTTAAGGATTTTATAATATTCCTTGGAGGCCAAATTGAAAATGAGTTCCTCCCCCTCTAAGTAGCTATTAATAGGCTGATCCCATAGCTTATACAAGCTATACCCTTTAACCAGCGCATTATTCATGTCCAAACGATAAGACTTAATCGCCGTCATAGGTGTCACCAAGCCGTACAAGGCGGACATGATTAAGAGGTGATCCTTAGCATAAACTAAGTCTTCTTGACTAAAACTAGCCGCATCAAGTCCCTTAAAAGCTACTCCATCATAGACCTTATAGGCGGGACTCGTGACCTGCCCTTGGTAGTCCTGGTAAAAATGATACAGGTCTTCTAAAAGCTGGCCCTTGATCTTAAGCTTATGGCCCAAGTCTTCCTTGGATAGGTCTCTAATCAGATTTAATACCTGATCTGTTTCCTTAGGGAAGAGAAGTTCATCTCCACCTTCTAGAGTCAATCTATATTTCCCTTTAGAGGGAGATAGGATAATTTTCATATAGGGCTCGATTCATTCATATAGTAAACATATTAATTATCCATCTATACCAGGACCTTAATCCAATTCCTTTCCCTTCAATTCTGGGATAAGGAAAATAGTAGCCAATAAATCTACCACGTAAATGATGGCTAGAAAAGCGATGGCCACTTGGTAGGAATAGGCAGAAATAATCATGCCTACCACCAAAGGACTAAAGCCACCAACGGCACGGCCAATATTAAAGAGAACATTTTGTGCTGTCGCACGAGCTGCAGTCGGATAGGCTTCTGCCATAAGAGCCCCATAGCCGCCCATCATACCATTTACAGAAGCCCCTAAAACGGCACCGGCAAAAAGCATAATGGTCGGATCAGATAATTGGGAATACACCAATATAGAGATCACCGATCCCACTTGGAAGAGGATAAAGGTTGGTTTACGGCCAATTCGATCGGCCAAGCGACCGAAGACCCAAATCCCCACCAACATGCCGCAGACAGTAATAGCCGTCCACAAGCCGGACTTGGTAAGAGAGAAGCCTAATTGTTTGGACAAGAAATTAGGAAGCCAAATCATAATTCCATAATAGCCAAAGTTTTGTACAGACGTCAAAATAGTTACACCAATCGATGTCTTAGTCGTCCTAAGGTCCTTGACCAAAAGCTTAAAGGAATTCTTCTGAGAATCCTCTTGATTTTCTTGGGCTTGTACAAAAATTTCTGGCTCATGAAGACGAGACCGGAAGATCCAAGCAACTAGGGCTGGGATCACGCCGACCATAAACATACCTCGCCAGCCAATATGAGGGAGTAGGAGTGGTGTCAAAATGGCCGCCGCCAATACGCCGATTTGCCAGCCGATGGCTACATAAGAAGTTGCCTTAGCCCGGTGTTGCGCTGGCCAAGCCTCTGCTGCTAGGGCCATACCGATACCAAACTCACCACCTAGGCCAATCCCGGCAATCGTCCGGAAGATCAGGAGGTCCCAATAGCCTTGAGCAAAGGCACAAAGCCCAGTAAAGACCGCAAAGAGAACGATAGTCCAAGTGAGGACGCGAACGCGACCAAACTTGTCCGATAGGCTACCAAAGACTAGCCCCCCTATGACAGCCCCCACTAGGGTCCAGGTCACCAAAGAGCCAGCTTGACCGGTAGTCAAACCTAAATCCCCTGAAATCAAGGACAGCATAAAGCCTAGAATCAGAAGGTCAAAACCATCCATAGCATAGCCAATGGAAGACCCGATAACAGCCTTCCACCCATAGGAATTTACTTTACCCATACATACTTCCTTTCGCTACTCACGGGTAGCAATTAAAGTTCTAACTCCATCAAGAGGAGCAAGCCCATAAAAAACATTCGTGTAATTATACCATTTTCTACTAGGATAAGCCCATACAATACCCTGCCATTTACATACGAAATAGCCCCCATCTTTTGATGGAGGCTATTTTCATCAACTCATAAAGGTCTTATCGCCCTTATTTGCGTTCTTTAATTTCTTCTTTCACAGTAGTGAAGAATTCTTCAAATGGCACAGTACCCAATTCGTCACCGCCGTGTTTACGTACGTTAACAGTACCTTCTTCCATTTCCTTGTCACCTACAACAAGCATGTAAGGAACCTTTGCCACTTGTGCTTGGCGAATCTTGTAGCCGATTTTTTCATTACGTTCGTCTACTTCTACCCGCACGTAATCCTTGTGCATTTTCTTAGCCAATTCCTTAGCATAGGCTATATGTTTATCGGAAATAGGCAAGATTTTCACTTGCACAGGGGCCATCCATGTTGGGAAGGCACCAGCGTAGTGTTCAGTTAAGATACCCAAGAAGCGTTCCATGGACCCGAAGCAAGCGCGGTGAATCATGATAGGACGGTGTTTTTGCCCATCTTCACCAACGTATTCAATTTGGAAGCGTTCAGGCAAGTTCATATCCAATTGGATTGTACCACATTGCCATGTACGGCCAATGGAGTCTTCGATATGGTAATCCAATTTAGGGCCGTAGAAGGCGCCGTCACCTTCGTTGATCACGTAAGGAATCCCCTTAGCTTCGATAGCTTTGCGCAAGGCTTCCGTTGCTTGTTCCCAAATAGCATCATCACCCATTGCATTGTCAGGTTTTGTAGACAATTCTACATGGTATTTGAGGCCAAATTGGCTATAAATACGGTCGAAGAGTTCGATAACCTTCAAGAGTTCATCTTGCATTTGTTCTGGCAACATGAATACATGAGCATCATCTTGCGTGAAAGCGCGAACCCGGAAGAGGCCATGGAGGGCACCAGACAATTCATGGCGGTGAACCAAGCCCAATTCTGCATAACGAAGTGGGAAATCGCGGTAGGAATGCATTTCATTTTGGTAAACCAAGATGCCACCTGGGCAATTCATAGGCTTAATTGCATATTCCTCATCATCAATGATTGTTGTGTACATGTTTTCACGGTAGTGATCCCAGTGACCGGAAGTTTCCCACAATTGTTTGTTGAGGATAATTGGTGTGCGAATTTCATCATAATCAAAATCATGATGCACTTCGCGCCAGAAGTTTTCCAAAGCATTGCGCACAGCCATCCCTTTTGGCAAGAAGAATGGGAAGCCAGGACCTTCTTCTTTAAGGACGAAGAGGCCTAATTCTTTACCCAATTTCCGATGGTCCCGTTTAGCAGCTTCTTCTAACATGTGTAGATAAGCATCCAATTCGTCTTTCTTTTCAAAAGCGGTACCATAGATCCGTTGGAGCATCTTATTTTTTTCATCTCCACGCCAGTAAGCGCCTGCGATGGATTGTAATTTGAAGGCCTTTACCTTACCAGTAGATGCCACGTGAGGGCCCGCACAAAGATCGGTAAAATCACCTTGTTTGTAGCAAGAAATAATCGCATCTTCTGGAAGGTCTGCAATCAATTCTACCTTGTAGTCTTCCCCTTTTTCTTCAAAGAATTTAAGGGCTTCTTGACGGGACATAATTTCTTTTTCAATTGGCAAGTTTTCTTTTACGATACGGGCCATTTCGGTTTCTAATTTACCCAAGTCTTCTGGTGTAAGTACGTGTTCCATATCGATATCATAGTAAAAACCCTTATCGATAGCTGGACCGATTGCCAATTTAGCTTCTGGCCAGAGGCGCTTCACTGCTTGTGCCAAAATATGGGAGGCTGTATGGCGAAGGGTATGCTGACCACCCTTGTCTTCAAAGGTCAAGAAGGATACATGGGATCCATCTTTTACTTCTTCACGAAGATCAGTCAATTGACCATCTACGTCTGCTGCCAATACTTTTTTTGCCAAGGAATTAGATAGTTCTTTTACAGCTTGGGCCAAAGTAGTCCCTGCTGCATAGGCTTTTTTAGAACCATCAGGAAGAATGATGTTTACATCTGCCATAATAAATCTCCTTTTCGGGGTGTCATGCTCGTCAGGACACGGCATGCCACAGAATTACTTAATTCATAACTTCTCATACATGTGAGAAATAAAAAAACTCCGCCCCTTACACAAGGGACGAAGTTGTATTCGCGGTTCCACCCTAGTTGATCGCCTACGGCGACCCACCTCACGGCCTCTAACGCTGCCTAGCGGATACAGTTACTACCCCAAAGGGATTCCCCGTATCGGTTTGAAGGGAGTAATGACAAGAATTTACATACGACCATTCCACCATCGGTCGCTCTCTCTTATGCAGGGATTCAGGCATCGTGTCCTTCGCACTACCTTTTACTCGATTATAGTACCATAGGTAAAAAAGGCGGTCAACAGCTAGGAATCAAATCTTTGCTTGAACTTTAAATCTAAAAACAAGTAAGGCCTATCCTAGCAAGCTATGCTCTAATTTTCTATAGCTATCACTGTATCACCCAGGGATCTAAGTATGTTTATAGCCAAATCTCGCGTATCTGGCGTACAACGAATCATTTGATGACCTCGGTTATCTACGGAGGTCATGACTCCTACATATTCATAGCCCTCCAAGATACGGTTGATAAAATTAACATTCTTAGGGTCTATATAAAAGTGGAGGTAGGAGTCCTCACCAGCACCTATACAATCCTGCCCTTGGACCATGAGGTGAGGTTTGTCTTGGATTAATTCTTCTACTAATGTATCCATCTTATTTCTTCTTTGCTGTTTCCTTACGCATCATGGAGTATTTTTCCAAGGCTTGGTCCATATAGAGGCGAACCTTCATTTGCGCATGAGGGGCCACCTCAATTGGATTTCCATCCCCATCAGCCATTTTTGCAATGGTGGTTTTTACCAAAGGGCCATGAGGTTGCATGAATTCAACCTGGGCCCCCACCTTAAAGTTATTGCGCTGTTCTAACTCTACATAGCCCCCCTCTTCATTGTAGCCTTCCACGAGGCCAATGAAGTCATGGGTGTTGGTATTGGTAGATTGGCCATAATTTTGGGCGCTTTCATCCGGTTTTGCTACGGAAAAGCCCTCTGTATAAGGGCGGTGAGAAATTTTTTCCAACTCTTCCATCCATTCTGGCTTAACCTTATAGTTAGCTGGGTCTTCAAAGTAACTATCGATGGCTTCCCGGTAAACCTTGGTAACTGTTGCCACATAGTGAACAGACTTCATACGGCCTTCAATCTTGAAGGAGTCCACACCGGCTTCAATGAGCTCAGGAATATGGGCCAAGAGGCACAGGTCTTTAGAATTAAAGATATAAGTTCCATGTTCGTCTTCTTCGATAGGGTATTCTTCACCTGGACGATTTTCTTCTACTAACTTATACTTCCACCGGCAAGCTTGGGCACATTGTCCCCGGTTAGCATCCCGGTTAGTCATATAGTTAGACAAGAGGCAACGACCGGAATAAGAAATACACATAGACCCATGAACAAAGGCTTCCACTTCGATATCTACCTTTTCCTTCATGACTTTAAGGTCTTTGATCGATACTTCCCGAGCTGCAACAATTCGATCAGCACCCAAGTCCTTCCAGGATTGAACTGTTAGCCAGTTAGTGGTAGAAGCTTGAGTGGACACATGAAGTTCCACGTCAGGAGCATATTTCTTAGCCATTTGGAAGATGCCCATATCCGCAACGATAAGGGCATCAACGCCAATGTCGTTTAAAAATGCCAAGTAATCTTCTAGCCCTTCTAGGTCATCATTATGAGGCAAAATATTGCAGGTCACATGGATTTTTTTCCCATGGGCATGTACATACTCAACAGCCTCTTTCAGCTGCTCATCAGAAAAGTTAGAGTTCCCTGCTCTTAGGTTAAAGCGGCGACCACCGCAGTATACCGCATCCGCCCCATAGCGGATAGCCATTTTAAGCTTATCCATATTGCCTGCTGGGCAGAGCAATTCAACATAATTCTTAGCCATTAGACTGTCCTTTCCAAATGGAGACACTCATGCCATCCCCCATAGGGTAGATAGTGGTATTAAAGGCCTCCCTATTTTCCACAAATTCTAAGTAATCTTGCAATCGTTTAGTAATGGTTTTAAAGCGCCGTGGCGCCTCCTTTTCTCCGCGAACATAGCCCCGGAATAAGACATTATCCGCCAGAATCACCGCATTGTCTGTGAGCCTTGGCATAAGAGCCTTAAGCTGGTGGAGGTATTGCCCCTTGGGGCCATCTAAAAAGACCATATCAAAGGGTCCTTCTAAGGTAGGAATAATAT
>CAKPUJ010000047.1:0-7669 GCA_934191645.1 uncultured Veillonella sp.
TGATTTCCAAGTACATAATCAAAGTCATACAGGCTTCTTGTTACTATTTTTTCTACGAAATAGTCGTATGAACACATGTACAGATAAGAGAGTAAATCTTCAACCTCTATGTGATAGCTAAAGTAAGCAATAGCCTCTCCCAAATCCCCGTACAGTGTAAATACACCATGCTCTTTATCCAAAATGTACCGCATTTCATTTACGGCATCGCCATTTTGCCATTGCCAATCAATCATAAACAGTCGCTCATTATTGAGGATTACTCGTGCTTTGTGATTATCAAATTTTTCCATCGCACGTTCAACATATTTATTGTCTTTAAGCCACTTTGGATACTTCTGAAAATTCTTCTCTTTCATGCTATCACCCCGCAACAAAGTCGCGAATAATCTCTTCATCCGGCATTATTATGAATATGACCACGCAAAAGAATACAACAAAAACGCAAAAGACCAGCTTCGCCTTTCTAGGCTCACTCGTTATACTTTCTCCTAACGCGGAGAAGAGCGCCGCCATGCCTGTAAGTAGTGCTATGCCACTGACTAAAACACTTAGCTTGAACAAAACATCAATCAAGTAGTTCTCAAATATCATTATTTGCCACCTTCATTTTTCATAAATATTCACTTTGTATACAGTTATCGCGTATTTTGCCCTAACTGTATACATCTTTACGGCTTTTTATGCAATTTAACATCTAAAAGTTCCATCTGCTTCTTGTCAGCCTCTTCAATCAGTTTGTCAAGTTTATTAACGCAAATGTTTTCACTGTGAAGGACGGATAACATGGCATTCTTGCAATCCGCCATCGCCTGCATCAGGTCTTTCATGCTTTCTTCTTCTGTTCTGTGCGTTTCGTATCCATCGCCGCGCGCTCTCTGCAAATGAGACGCCGCAGTAATTAGTTCCGCACACTCTTCTTTTAAAATGTTCAGGTTATCGTTTTTACTGTACTCATCAACAATTCGAATATTCATTTCTTAGCTCCTTTGTATTCCTTGCAATCTTCACTGAAATCACTTACAGATACTCGATAATAAGGGTAATGTTTCCAGTATTCTTGCAATCTTTCCCAGTGTTTTCCATTAGTGCTACGTTTACACGTTTCGTTTTGGCAGTCATTACGGCAGAAGCAGATATCGAATGTCCCACCGCCTGTATCTTCTAAATAATATCTCATGTGCTTCACCCAATTTTGCTTATAATATATACTGTTGCGATATACAAAAGATAAATACAAATCAACCCGATTCCGATAATCATATTTGCTATAATAAACATCGCAATAACGGTAAGAAGTAACGTAATCATAAAAATTCCTTCATCATCGGCATTTCTGCAACAATATGGCAAAATTCTTTCCATTCAGGCAATGCATGATTCTTTCTTTGATGGTACATGGTCAGCAGTTGTAAATAGTTCGTTGTTACCCTTGCTTTTTCTTTCAACCCGACCGGAACAGAATAAATCAAGGAAACCTTCGAAATCTCTTTGTTTTTATATCTATCAACATTTTCATTGAATAGAGAAATAACATCTTTCGGCGTATCCGGCGTAAATTCCCAATCACCAGTAGCGACTGAATGCATCACGCTTTGGCTCATCACTATCTGAAACCAGTGATACCTTTCCGCCTGTTGCCACCACTTAATGCTTGCATTGACGGTTAAGTCAACGGTGATACCTGTTAAGAAATTCGATTCACCACTATTTAACCCTCTTTTCACCAAAACTTTCGCTAATTTAAGTTTTTTCTCACTATCTTCTAATTCTTTGCCGTAACTGAACCCTATAGCTCGCAATGCACTTTCTAAACCGTTCACTTTATAATCTTCAATAATCATATTCTCCCCCCATTTTTATGCGTAAGCCGTGTTGATTCTATAAAATAGTTCCTGACGTGACGAAACAGGAGTATTTTCACCCAGTACGACTATTCGCAATGTCCTATTAAGAAATTTTCTCCGTTGCATCTCTGACAAATCATGGAATTTAAACCCATTTACATGTTTTAATTTTTTCAACCCCTGAATTTGCAAGTTGCCCTTCGTGAACTCAACTAATGCCTGTATCCTCTGCGCGCCATAAATAATTTCCTGCTTTCCGTCTTTGCAATCAGCAAAAAACATGAGTGAAATTGGCAACCCTAGTAATACCGATTCAATAAAAAGGTTTTTATTGGCATTTCCCCACATAAGCGCCCTTTGATAATCCGGTATAAAAAAATCATTTTTCTCAAATTTCTGAACTAAAAGCTCAATCGTATAATCCTTCGTATCATAATCAATTTGTTTCTGCTGTTCCCGTATTTCTTCATCAGCTTTTTTCTTTTCATCATCAGTTATCTCACCAACCAGCATGCCAAAGTCCTCCCGCGTCATGTTTCCACCAAAAGCTACCCACATCGCCTTTCTTCTTTTTCATAAACATTTCGGGAACAACCATGAATCTTCTTTTAAAATCCCTGTAAAACCCAAAATACGATAAAGCAAACGATGAATATGGGTATGGAAAATGTCTTTGCTTTACCCGTTTCATCCCCAGCATAACGAAGTACCGTGGCAATTCCTTATATGTCATCGCATATTTACAGTTTTCTGCAAGGAGTACCAGCCATTCATCCCTGCTCACCTTTTTTAGCAGTAACCCATCACCGCAGTCATTTATTTGTACAACGTTACCGATTTCCATAATTCACCTCGCAATGTGCCAAATTCTTGCATTAAATGTTCAGTTAAAGATATATATATGTTTCCTTCAACCAGCCGCCCAATGTAATCCACGGATAAATAGTTTGAAATTTTCGCATGTACCTTCAAGGTAGGGAAATACTCTTCCTTTTCCTCAACAGTTGTATTTATTTCCTCTGGGTTATAGCGTCTAACTAGGTCTTTCATGATAGCTTTCAATATTTCATCCATATGCGCTCCTATCTATTGACGTATACCTCTTTATACTGGCGTCCAAATTCAATGGCTCTTTCGCGGGAATCCATAAAAATATCTATACAGTTATCAATCCCGCAACGGTCATTTACGATATAGTCTTTTCCGCCGATTGTCACGATTGTCCCTAACGGAAGAAAATTACATGCAACCCCGCCCTCGTGTGCATACTCGCCGCTTGCAGTTATGCCGTCGCACTCATATAGGGTATACGCAGAACATTCTGAAATTATCCACTCTGCACTAGCCGCCATCGGTGACAAAGCTAAACTTATAGCCAATAGCAGTTTCTTCATATTATCGCCCGCTTTCTTGAGATTTAACTTTAATATCTTATCTTATTTTACATTCTTATCGCTTTTCTGTCAATACGAATATGCCTATAATGTCAAAAACGTCATAGACGTTCCTATTTTAGCTTTACAGGCGTTCTATGGTCTGACAGGTAAAGTTATATCCCAAACAACCTAGAACGCTTGTAAAGGCAAAATAAAAGGACGGTTCATATCGACCGCCCTTTGGATTATCGTTTCAGCTCTTCAATCATTCGGAACGTTTCGTCCCTTACCTCGCAGATTTTAGCATGAATAGTTTCGGTTTCTGCACCATTCCCATACTGTCTAAGCTCGTATAGCAATTTAAGCAATTCATGATTTGTTTTTTCCAACAGTTCAATATCTTTATTCATCGTCTTTCACCCACCAAGCATACAAACTTTTTTCGCTTGAATCCCATGTATCCCATATATCGCCATCACGGACGGTCACAAGATGATGTGCGACATCGCAGATGATTGTTTCACCCGTCCGCGCCATTTCATACACCTTTGGTCTTTTAGTTCCTTTCTTTGCTTTGAAAGAGACTCTTTTGAATCCATTCCTGTACAACCACTTCCCGTATGTTTCTTTGCTATTCGGCATTTCTTTTAGCTCAAATCCAATATCGCAAAGCTCTTTATAGATTTCGTCCCATGTTTTTCCGCTTGCGGCAACTAAAGCTCTGATAACACAATCGCCGCATCTGTTTTTCATCGGGTTAGGATTAAATTTTCTAAGCATTTTTCTTGTCCTTTCCCCCGTGAACCTATCACGGGGATTTTCAATACTTGATTAAATACTTTCAAGAATCATTTTGAGTTCGCAGATAACGGCGTTACACTCAATAATTCCAGTATCATACATATCAAACGGGATTTCATCTTTACAATATTCAACGGTAATTTCATCCTTTTGGCTTTCAAGCCATTCAATTCTCTTTTCAATTTTTTCCTTAAGCTGTTCTTTGGTCATGGTCTGTTACTTCCTTTCATCAATCAGGGCTTTCTTCCCGCCCTCTGATAGTATAATATCATATCGTTTTATGTTTTGCAAGAGGTAAATTATCAAGAATGTACATTCTATAAAAAGTGTGCAATAAAATACATCTGTCTATTATCATGGTCTATATACATATATAGCAATAAAAAAACACCGATGCTCATCCAGCCCGGTGCTTTTCTATGACATGTCCTTTAGCACAAGATATACATGCCTTTGGTTCGTTTGTGAACCGCTCATCATGCTTGGCTTGTCCTTTGCTACCTTTGTTCAAGCTGGACTTCCTATCCCATTACATGATTTGGGAGTTAAAGCGTATTGTTTAATTTACAACTAACGCTGTAGTATGTTTTGTTGAACTTTAACTTTATTCATTATATCACTAAAAACGACTTTTTGCAATAAAAAACCCGCTTTCGCGGGTCTAGGGGCAAACCGATAAAGTTGATGAAAGGAAATTAGCCCCTTACTAAATACTACTATATCAAATCTATTATGTCAAACGATTATATAAATCTCATCAATCGACGCAATATCGTCTACTTGGTACGGGTCATCAAAATCAAAGTCATCAAAATCAAGATAAGATGAACTACCGATATTTCGTGCTTCCTTATTTCCTAAACCGTTAATGCTGGTTTCTCTTCCGTATTCCTTTATCCCGTCATACAGTATTTTTCCATGCCTATCCTCAACCTTGAAATTTTGCCCGTCTATCATCAAGGAAACAATTTCTTTAACTGTCATTTTTCACCTCTGCAATACACAACAATAATTTTCCTATCTACATCTAACCGAATATCCACTATGTCTTTTCTCAATACTTCCGATGGGATTTTATAATCGACGTATTCTTTTTTAGTATCTAAATCGACAAGAATATACTCATCGCCGCAAACGGCATCAAACGAATAGCCAATCATTTTCGTTTCCCCTTTAATATTTTTTTCCACTAGAAGTATTCGTGTCATTTTCTTCTCTTCTTCTTTTCCATAGATTCAGGGAAAAGATATTCTGAACCCTTGTCGCATGCTATCCTATCTCCATTTCTGTTGTATATGGCACTTCCAAACCATTGTTCTTCTATGTTGATTCCATTTTCTTCCGCAAAAATCTTGATGATGTTGGCAATAATTCTTTTCAGCCTTCTGCTATATAATTCAGGAATATCCAACCCGTAAATATATCTAGGGTCTATTTCTAAAAACGCGGCTGGTTTCTTTGCAACTAGCACGATTGTCTCAGTGTCTTTATCATGCGCTTTAGCGTTATCAAACGCAGAAAGCGCGGTGTCAAATATGCCACTACAAACATCACGACCAATAGCATAATTTATTATCCATTCATACACTATCATTCAAACGACCTCCTTTAAAACCACATCTATAAACTTTTGTATTCTATCGTTATATTCCCTAAAAGTATACATATTTTCAGGGAAACAAGCAGGGTCAATAGGCGATTTACCTATCCTGATACCGTTGTCATACTCGACGCGTCCAATACATTCCTCCCGATAGTTGACGTTGTATTCATCTAAGAGATTTTTTACAACGGTGCATGCGGCTCTTTCAATTCTTTTCCTTTGCCGTGATGTGAGATTCAAGTCATTTAAGCAAGGAAGATAGAAGTCCAGCTCTTCCCGATACGCCTTAATAATAACATGCGTGCTATTCGCCGCTTCCCACGCATCCAGTGGGCTTTCGTAAGATTCACCGCTTTCTTTCCCGTTAATCATGTATTTGAAGAACATTTCTCGCTCAACCTTTCTGCCCGAATTTTCATAATAAATCTATCAATTCTAGGTAATGGCATCATGTACCGACAAAAGCAACCCGCCTTCCATAATTCTCTTCTTGTGCGGTTCATTGTCGGGTAACGTTCAGATTTAATCATTGTTTTCCCCTTTCAAGATATATTGATGTGCCATATTTCCCTTCCGTTTCAGCTCTGCTTCGATTCTTTCTTTAATTTCACTTGGAGACATGGCATTAAACGTCTCAAATGAGACGATATCAGGGGATGGTTCTTTGTATACGAATTTAGTATCCGAAGTAACAAACGAGCTTGTGATTCTGTCGGCTTTAGTATCGTATTCAATAACAACCTTGAAACTCTCTAACCTGCCGCCACTGTTTCCATACGACAAGCAATGCGTATCGAAACTGGCGGCTCTAATTCTTTTGTACTTCCTCATTGTTTTTCCCTTCCTTTGTAAACTCTTCTTCGTACTGCTCGCATTCTTTCGCGAGCTTTGCGATGAAGCTCGCGATGTAATCAAACTCCGCGCCGTGCTTGCTGCTAAGTCTAGCGGCTGATTCCGCGTCTGCCGCAAGGTCATGGAGAGCTTCAGCTACTTCGCGAAGCAGTGCGCTTTCTGCTGTTAATTCGAGTTCTTCATCTACTATCATGATTTGCCTTCTTCCTCCGCATAAAAATCCTTACAAATATAAATCTATATTGCGGTCATCTAAAATCTTATATCCGTAAATTGGCATACGCATGATTTCTTTAGCCTTGCGGATTCTGTCATGGTGTCCTGCCTCTGCTATCCATGGGTCAAAGTTCGCACCAATGTACACCGTCGTATCATCTCCGAAAACATCTAGTGCCTCTTCAACTGTTTCAGCGGTCTTTCCATTGTACTGTATCATTTAGCCCTCTCTAAGCCTTTCTAATACGTCTCTTGTGAGTTCCACCTTGTCATATCCATCACATACTGCATTGTAAATGTCCCTAATACATGATTTTGTTTTTGCTTCGTCCAGCTTATCCCCTATAGTCTTAAAGTTGTTTCCACCATAGATGATAAAAATCCGTCCATTCTGATAGCGGATTTCATTGACTTCAAAAATAATGCTATCGTCCATGTGAATAATCATTTTAGTTCGTCCTCTATCTGTGCTATTTCGCGTTTATACGTCTCTTCATTCATCCCAATACCGCGCGTACCGGGATAGCCCAAAATCTCGCCTAATGCAAATTCCATTCCTTTGAGATATGCAAGTTTAAGTGCATTCCCTGCTCTTGTAATCTCGCTAATTGGTTTCCCTGCCTGATACTTCACTATAGCGTCCCATGTAATCATTTCGCGATAAACGCTTTTCCACCGCTTATAAATTTCAGTATCCTTCAATATATTTCACCTCTTTCATGAAAAGTGCCTCGTCCCGTTTTACCATCGTTGTATCGGGAATTGGAAGTAAATGAGTAATGAAATATTCTTTCATTTCCTCAACATAGTGCGCGGTCTTTACCATACTGCGCATAAGTGAGTATCTAAGTGGCTGGCATGAGCCAAACTTGCCCGCGTAAACAACCGCCGATTTGCGCGCTTTGAGTTCTCTAACTGCTCTTACATATTCTTTCTCAATCATTTTTCTTTTCCTTCCACCCCATGAACCTATC
>CAKPUJ010000048.1:0-7550 GCA_934191645.1 uncultured Veillonella sp.
CCCCATGATGCCTGGCAGAAATTAATCCTAGATGGTCAGCTAAGTGTTTTAGAGGACATTAATCCCAAGCTAATAGCCAACCTATCTAGAAGCCATCTTGGTGGACTACCAGAATCAATCCAAGCAGCCATGGATGACTGTTCTATAAAGGGTCTTACCTATTTAGATGATGCCTACCCTCAACAGCTCCTATCCATATATAAACCTCCATTAGTTCTTTTTTATAAGGGGGATATAAGCTTGGCATCCCAAGCCCGTATGATTGCTATGGTGGGGGCGCGGAAGTCCTCTACGTATGGGCGTAATGTCGCCTCTTATTTAGGTAAGACCTTAGCCCAAGCAGGGGTCGTTATCGTGTCAGGTGGGGCCAGGGGTATAGATAGCTTTAGCCATGAAGGGGCACTCGAAGGTGAGGGGAAAACCATTGTGGTCTTAGGATCAGGTTTAGATGTGATTTATCCTAGGGAGAATGGTCGTCTATTTAGGCAAGTTGTAGAGTCGGGTGGATTATTACTTTCAGAATATCCTCCTCATACACCACCATCAGCCCATCATTTTCCTATGAGGAATCGAATTATAGAAGGCCTGGTGCGGGGCGTTATCGTAGTAGAGGCTAAGGCTTCATCGGGTTCTTTGATCACTGCTGACATGGCTATTAATGATGGAAGGGATGTGTTTTCTGTGCCCGGAAATATACTGGACAATCAAGCGGCAGGTAATCACTGGCTCATACGGCAGGGGGCCATACCCTTAACAGGTCCCCAAGACCTATTGGATTATTATGCTTGGACAGGCGAGGTCAAGAGTGGCAGACAAACCTCTCCTATGGTATGCTTTACATTAGACGAGAATGCGATCTTAACCTGTTTACCTACGGATAGGCCTTATCCACTCGATGATATTCTAGTAGCGACAGGTCTTCCTATGGCGCAAGTTATGACCGCCTTATTGTCTCTTGAACTGCATGATAGAGTAGAAAAAATTTCCGGCCAAGGCTACTTACGTAAGGGGCCTTCTTGAGGAAATAGCATATATTATAGGAGTAGTATTTTGTCTATTAAACGTTCTATTGTTATCGGTCAACCTAAGGAGACGCAGGGGGCTGATCAAGAAGAAAAAAAGACTAGTAAGAAAACAGTGGCTAGCGTCAAAAAAGGAAGCCTTGAGCGGACTGCACCTGTGGGTATTGTTCACGATAAGGCAGTCCTCAAATCGGTGACACCGCCAGCCCAACGAAAACCACGAGTTTACAAACCAGATGGTAAGACTTTGGTAATCGTGGAATCTCCTGCTAAGTCTAAAACCATTGAAAAATTCTTAGGCCCTGATTTTGTCGTTAAGGCTTCTATGGGTCATCTGAGAGATTTACCAAAATCTTCTATGGGTATCAATATTGAGAAAGGCTTTGTTCCTGACTATAAAAATCTGTCTACTCGTAAAAAGACTATTGATGAACTCTTAGATTACGCAGACCAATCGTCTCGTATCCTTCTGGCAACTGACCCGGACCGGGAAGGGGAGGCCATTTCTTGGCATTTGGCCTACATTTTAAATGTGGATGACGCATCTAAGTGCCGTATTACCTTTAACGAAATTACTAAAACGGCCGTGGCTGATGCCTTAGACCATCCACGTACTATCGATATGAATATGGTCGATGCCCAACAGGCTCGACGCATGTTAGACCGTATTGTAGGGTATAAGTTGAGTCCACTCCTTTGGAAAAAGGTGTGTAAAGGCTTATCTGCAGGGCGGGTTCAATCCGTAGCAGTCCGACTCATCGTTGAACGAGAACGAGAAATCCAAGCATTTGTGCCAGAAGAATATTGGTCTTTAGAAGGAACCTTTACAACTGACCAAGGAGAAAGATTTACAGCTGAATTAACTCATATAGATAGCAAGAAAGCGGTAATCCCAAACCAGGAGGCTGCAGATGCTATTAAAGAGGCTCTCAAGGGCAAATCATTGCAAGTTAAGGCTGTTACTAAAAGAAAACGGTCTCGTAAGGCACAAGCACCTTTTACCACATCTACCTTACAACAGGAAGGTGGTCGTAAGCTCAACTTTAACGCTAAACGGACTATGCGGATTGCCCAAGGCTTATATGAAGGCGTTGAGGTAGGCGGTTATGGTCATGTCGGTCTCATTACCTATATGCGTACAGATTCGACTCGTATCGCCAAGGAAATGCAGGCTGCAGCTAAGGACTATATCATTCGTCAGTACGGAGACCAATATTATCCGAAGAAACCTAATTTCTACGGATCTAAGGAATCCGCTCAAGATGCTCATGAAGCCATCCGTCCAACTTCTTTAGAATTGACCCCTAAGATGGTAGAACCCTTCTTATCACGAGATGAGTTGAAACTCTACACCCTTATTTGGAACCGCTTCCTAGCCTCCCAAATGGCAGCGCAAGAATCTGAAACTCTTACCATTGAGCTCCTATTAGATGATAGATATACCTTTAAGGCCTCTGGCTCTAAGGTCCTCTTCCCAGGCTTCTCTACGCTCTACGAAGAGGCTAAGAAGGAAAAAGAGATAGAACTTCCTCAGCTCAAGGCTAAGGACCAAGTAAAGACCATGTCAGCCAAAGGAGAGCAACACTTTACTCAGCCACCAGCTCGCTATTCAGAAGCCAGTCTGATTAAGACCTTAGAAGAGTTGGGCATTGGCCGTCCGTCTACCTATGCTCCTATCTTGGATACCATCGAACAACGCAATTATGTAGAGAAGAATCAAAAACAATTCCTTCCTACAGAATTAGGCTTTGTTGTCGTTGATTTCTTGGTAGCTCATTTCAATGCCATTATTAATACTAGCTTTACAGCAGATCTTGAAAAGGATCTGGATGAAGTGGCTAATGGCCATGAAAGCTACCGCCAGGTTTTGGAAAAATTCTATACTGTTTTCTCCGAAGAATTAGCGGCAGCAGATGACGTAGAAAAAGTTAAGATAAGCTCGGAAGAATCCGGTGAAATCTGTGAACTCTGTGGTAGCCCTATGGTTTATAAGTTTGGTCGCTATGGTAAATTCTTGGCTTGTTCTAACTTCCCGGCTTGTAAGAACACGAAACCGATTACCGTTTCCACAGGCGTTACTTGTCCTAAGTGCCATGAAGGGGAAATCGTGGAACGCAAGTCAAAACGGGGCCGTACTTTCTATGGGTGTGAACGCTATCCGATCTGTGACTTTACCCTTTGGGATAAACCTGTTGATCAATTCTGTCCGACTTGTGGGTCCATTATGGTTTCTCGTACATCTAAGGCAGGGGTCACTAAAGTCTTTTGCTCCAATGAAGAATGTCCAACAAGACCTAAACGAAAAGCTCGTAAAAAAGCAGTTCCCGTTGAGTCTAAAGGGGATGATACAAGCCTTGATGAAAAGGCTGAGACAAGTAAGAGTTAATCACCTAATCCTTACTAGAAAGGAATTACTATGAATCAACGACCTATTACCATAATTGGTGCCGGCCTTGCTGGTTCTGAGGCGGCTTGGCAATTAGCACAACAGGGCTTACGGGTAGATCTCTATGAAATGCGACCAGTAAAATCGTCTCCTGCTCATTCAACAGAGAATTTTGCAGAGTTGGTCTGCTCTAATTCTCTTAGGGCAGGTAATATAGAGAATGCTGTAGGCCTCTTAAAGGAGGAAATGAGGCGGCTCCATTCCTTGATTATGGAATGTGCTGATGCTACGGCTGTCCCTGCAGGGGGCGCTTTGGCTGTAGATCGTAAGCTTTTTTCAGCCATGGTCACAGACAAGGTATCTAATCACCCCTTAATCCAAGTCCACCGGGAAGAGGTAACTGAGATTCCAGAAGCTGGGATTGTCATCTTTGCTTCTGGTCCTCTCACCAGCCAAACTTTGGGTGATAAGATTAAGACCCTTACAGGAACGAAAGACTTTTATTTCTACGATGCGGCAGCTCCTATTGTAAGTGCAGAATCCCTTAACTACGATAAAGTTTTTGCGGCTTCTCGCTATGATAAGGGGGATGCAGACTACTTAAATTGCCCAATGAGCGAAGAGGAGTATAAGGCCTTTTGGAGAGCCTTGACTACGGCGGAAGCCGTACAGCCTAAGGATTTCGAAAAGGAAATTTACTTTGAAGGCTGTATGCCTGTAGAAATCATGGCTTCTCGCGGCGAAGATACCCTTCGCTATGGCCCTTTGAAACCTGTGGGTCTCGTAGATAAGAGGACTCAGGAAGAATCCTATGCGGTTGTCCAATTGCGTAAGGAGAATAAGGAAGCTAGCATGTATAATCTGGTAGGCTTCCAAACCCATCTCAAGTGGGGGGAACAAAAACGCGTCTTTGGTATGATTCCAGGCCTTGAGAATGCTGAATTTATTCGCTATGGCGTCATGCATCGTAATACCTATATCAACTCTCCAGAGCTCCTTAACACAGCCTTTCAACTCAAGAAAGAACCGCGTTTATTCTTTGCTGGTCAAATGACGGGGGTTGAAGGCTACTTGGAATCTGCTGCTTCGGGTCTCATGGTAGGCCTTCAAGTGGCTCGCTATGTAGATGGTAAAGCTTTTATTGACTTCCCTAAGACCACCGCTCACGGTGCACTTAGCCATTATGTTTCTGAATACGAAGGATCTAATTTCCAACCAATGAACGTCAATTTTGGCATCATGGAACCTTGGCCAACTAAGGTTCGTAAGAAGAAAGAAAAGAATGGACTCATTGCCAATCGTGCTTTGGAGGATTTGGCTAAGCTCATGGAGGCTGAATCCTTATAAGGTTTCTAAGCTGATACTTATATAAAGCCTAATTGGGGACAGAAAAAGGACTACTAACAAGATGTTAGTAGTCCTTTTTGGTCCCTCATTACATAAGATTGAGGATGTCAAATTGAAGAAAGCGGATATGCTTAATCAGTCAAAAACCATATTGCCTAATTAATGTTAGAAGATAGATTTATATTTTTGCCAGTTGGTTTCGGCCATTTCTTTGAGGTCAGTACCGCGACCATCCAAGATTGCATTGATGATATATTTGCTGAAGCCTTTAGCCTGATCGAAAGCGATTTTAGGCGGCATAGACAACTCTTGAGGATCCACATTGACATTAACGATAACTGGGCCATTATGGTTGAGGGCTTCCTGAATCTTAACATCCACTTGGGAGGAATCATCGATGGAAATTCCTTTAATACCAGCAGCTTGTGCAAGATCGGCAAAGTTTGGATTATCGAAGTCTGTAGCGTAGTCTAAGAATCCAACAGCTTTCATTTCCATGGCGATGAAGGCCAATTCTTGGTTGTTGAAAACGAAGATTTTAGCTGGAATATCCAACTGTTTTAAGCTTAGCATTTCTCCCATCATCATGGTAAAGCCGCCATCACCGGAGAGGGAGATAACTTGACGGCCAGGACAAGCCTTTTGCGCCCCTATAGCGTGCATCATAGCATTAGCCATGGAACCATGATTGAAGGAACCGATGATACGTCGTTTTCCATTAGTCTTGATATGGCGGGCCGTCCAAATAACAGGAGTCCCTACATCAAATGTGAAAATAGCATCATCGGCAGCCAATTTGTTAAGGCGGCTGACAAAGTATTGAGGGTGGATAGGTTTACCTGGTCCTTCTGGGGAGGCATAGGAAGCGATATCCTTATTGAATTTATCATACGTCTTTCGGATAATATCGATAAATTCGGTATCATTCCTTTGTGCAAGATGAGGGAGTAGGGCATCTAAGGTGTCTTTAACAGTACCGATAATCCCTTGTGTAAGGGGAACACGAGCACCTAAGGCTAATGGATTAATGTCCACCTGGATCACCTTAGCAGTTTTTGGGTAGAAAGGCCGGTAAGGGAAATCGGTACCTAACATTATGAGCGTATCGCATTGTTCGATAGCCCGGTAGCCTGATGTATAACCCAAGAGACCAGTCATTCCAACAGAATATGGATTATCCCATTCGACCCATTCTTTCCCTCTGAATGCGTGAACAACAGGTGCTTGGAGTTTGGTGGCTAATTCCACCACTTGGTCATGGGAACCTTGGCAGCCAGCACCGCAGAAGAGGGTAATTCGCTTGCCTTCTTGGATATGGCTAAGCAATTCTGTAATATCATCCTGGTTAGGCACTACATGAGGTAGGCGTGGTTGATGCCAGGTAGGCAATTGGTTAACCTCTGCTTCCATCATAGCTACGTCACCTGGGAGTACGATAACCGCAACATCCCTGTTACCAATAGCGGCGTTCATGGCGCGGAAAAGGATTTCTGGCATTTGTTTAGGATTGGAGACTAATTCACAGAAGCAAGAGCATTCCTTAAAGAGATTTTCAGGATGGGTTTCTTGAAAGTAACCCAAACCCACTTCGGACTGAGGAATATGGGAAGCAATAGCTAAGACTGGAACTCGGTTTCGGTGGCAGTCGAAGAGGCCATTGATTAAGTGCAGGTTGCCAGGGCCAGAAGAACCTGCACAAACAGCTAATTTATGGGTTAATGATGCTTCTGCGCCAGCGGCAAAGGCAGCGGCTTCTTCATGACGAACATGTTCAAAGGCGATTTTGCCATTTCTGCGTAAGCTATCGTTGATAGAATTTAAGCTGTCTCCTGTAATACCATAGATGCGTTCCACGCCAGCCTTTGCGAGAACATCAATAATTAAATCAGATATGCGCATTGTTGCCATAGATACAATCTCCTTTTTCTTGGTTTATTGATTACTATTTAAGTTTACTCTTACGGGGTCAGTAAAAAAGTGATAGTCCTTACTAAATAGGGAGAAATATATGGCTAAGACTTATTTAATGGTAAGTATTTATTTTAAGTAGAGCCTCAATAGAGAGAGCCCCTAACTATAGTTAGGGGCTCTTACGAGACAATTTATTTACGTTTTTTAGGTGTCTTAGGGGCCTTATCCTGTACTTCTAATTGTCCATCTTCTGGTAGGTCTGTAGGAGATACATTGTCTTCTCCCTTTATTTGTAGATAAATCCATGCAATGATGGCAGCCACAATAACGATAAGAGAGGTCACTTGAGCTGAGTGAAGACCAAAGGTTGGTGTGACATAGTCACCTCGAAGGAACTCTAGGAAGAAGCGGGATAGGGAGTAGAGCGCTACATAGAGGCAGAAGATTTGGCCCTTCCTATGGCGGAAGGAGGAAAAGAAGAGAAGGAAGACAAAGATGAGTACATCGATTTGTCCTTCCCAAATTTCTGCAGGCCAGAGAGGCTGTGCCCCATACGTCTTATAGGCCAGTGTGGTAGTAGGATAGAGAATACCAAAGTCGCTACCTGTGGGATGACCGAAGGCATCGCCATTCATAAGGTTTGCCATTCGGCCGATAGATTGGCCAAGGATGGCGGCAGGTGCCATGAGATCAGCAAAGGCCAAGAAGTCGATAGCGTGTTTTTTACAATAGATGTATCCTGCTAGGGTGCCAAAAACTACACCCCCCTGGATAGCCATACCCCCTTGCCAGACGAAAGGAATTTCTAAGAGATGGTTATGGTAGTAGGCCCAGTCAAAGAAGAACACATCCCAAAGACGGGCGCCTATAAGTCCCGCTACACC
>CAKPUJ010000049.1:0-7218 GCA_934191645.1 uncultured Veillonella sp.
CCTACGGTGATTAGTTCCATTACCACAGACAATAGATTCTACTCCTGGGCACAGCGCAAGGACTTTAGAGACCTCTTGGTCAAAACTAGCCGTTTTAATAATAGCCCGCGCTACTAAAAGCCCTTCCTGACTAAGAAGGGCTATACCTGTCTTATCATTGCCTGGATCGATAGCTAACATGTTTGCTAAGTCCATATGATCAGTAATAATCATAAGCGTCCCCTTCCTAATCAAATACAGTATCTATTGTACCATAGGATGAGCATTCTATTAGACAAATTTACATAAAGAAATACCCTCTTTACTGCTTGACCAGTAAAGAGGGTATGTTATTTTTTACATGGATGTAATCTTTAGACGAATTTGAAGGGTGTCAGAAGAATATGTATCCTTTGTCGTAATGGCTTCTATCCGGAGAGGACCATTAGTATTGCGCACTTGGTTAATGACTTCAAACAGTTCTGCTCCTGGCACATTGCCCACTTCACCGGATAATGGATCAGGGATAATACCCTTTTCCTTAGCCCTTTTATTGACTTCACCTAGGAAATCAACCACCGCATTTTGTGCATTATCTCCACCGTTGATTCCACCAACCCAAACGATGTCACCCTTATGGTAAATCAAACGTTGTGGGTAAATTTGGATTTTCGCAATGGCCGGTTCACCGACGATAATATTTCCTGACGCTACAATACGAACCATCATAGGCGTATCGGCAGCAGCTAACTGCTTTGCTACATCAGCCATATTAGATCGACTCACATAGAGTACGGATTGTTCTTCCTTTATATTAAAGCGTTTAAGGATCAATCCATTGGTATCATTGAGAATATCAGTAAGTACCCCCTGTGCTTCAGTTTCTGACAAGCCTGGTCGAACCGTAGCGGAGGAAAGCAGCTCTCCTACCCGGAACATAACCGTTCCCTCCCGGAGGTTAGTGATGTTATTCTCCAAATTCTTGGCTGTAAATTGAAGGTCTGCAATATGGTTCTCCATAACCCTCCGCGCCTTTTCGAGGTCCCCCATGCGACCTTGCGCTTCTTGGTAAGCTTCCTTAACAGACTTAAGGTCTGCTCCCATAGCATCACGGGCCGCCCTGACTTCTTCCAATTCTTGTTGGGATGCTTGAACCGCTTCCTGCATAGTATTCATCTGTTCTGCTTGGGCATCAATTTCTGCCTGCCGTGCTTTGAGTTCTTCATTCTTGGCCGCGATTTGTTGATTAAGCTCTTCCATTTGGGCATACATTTGATCTAAGCCAAAGAGGGCTGTCCGTACAGACCGAGAAGAAATGGACAGAACCCCTACAGTAGCCGCCGCAATCATAAGACCCGTGATAATGGTTACCACGATGGATGTGTATTTAGGACGTAAGCCAAAGAGGGACATACGCTGTTTGCCCACCTTGGTACCAATCTTATCACCTACATAGGCAATGATACCACCCATGACGGCGATAATGGCTAAAATTTTAAGGCCCACTAACATACAATCCCTCCTTTCCTAAATCTAAACACTAAAACTATATGAAACAAAAGGACAAGGACGAAGACAGGTCTCCGTCCTTAAGGCCCTATTTTGATACGCGATAATTGAGATAAGCACCAGCTATAATCCCTAAGATATTAGGTAGCCAAGCCGCTAACAAGGTTGGAATAGAACCACTTTCACCCAAGGCGCCAGACAAGGTCATGACACCATAATAGATGAAGATGACCACAATGGAAATGGCAAAACCTGCAGAAGAAGAGGACCGATTCTTTTGTAGACCCAAAGGTGCCCCTACGAGAGCAAAGATAAAGGAGGCCATAGGAATGGTAATGCGTTTATACATTTCCATTTCTAGTTTATTAGTATTGGTATAGGCCGCCTTATAGGCTGCAATTTGATGACGCAATTCACGAATGGTCATCTCTTCTGGATCCTTTTGCTCATTCGCTAATTTATCTGGATCCTTAGTAATTGGCAAGACCTGTTGGGTGAAGTTCATGGTCCTCTCTACCCCTTGGCCACCAGACAAATCATAGATAATACCCTTATGCATAATCCAGTATTGGCCATTCCATTCGGCTTCATCTGCATTCTCTACCTGTTGCAAAACCCCTTTATCAAAAGTTTGCACAGTAATTTGTTTCAGCTTTTTAGAGGTAGAATTATATTCTTTGGCATACATGAGGGTATTAAGCTCATCCCCATCCATGGACTTAATAACTATATGTTCCTGGGATTGTGGAGTCGCTTTTTGCATGATTTCTTCCCGGATAATCCGTTGGTAAGCATGGTTAGTAGCAGGCACTACATATTCATTAAAGCCCACCGCAAAGAGGGATATAATCAAAGCGGTCACATAAACAGGTGTTGCTAAGCGTCCAAAACTAAGACCACCAGCCCGCATAATGACGATTTCACTCGTCCCAGAGAGACGAGAGAAGGTCATCAAGGATGCCAAAAGAACCGACATAGGGAAGGTCAAGATAACAATCTTAGGCATGGCCAGTATAAAAGCCTTAGATACAGACCAGAGAGAGGCTCCATACTGGGTGATATATTGGGCAATTTTGAAGAGAGTTCCCGTCCCAATAAAAATAGATGTAAAAGCAAAAATACCAAATATAAAAGGACCGATAAAGGCCTTAAGGATGTATTTATCTAATAATCTCATGGCCGTCCTCCTACATTTTAAAGTTTTCACCCAAGTAATTATCGCGCGCCACTGGGTTGCTGACAATTTCTTCTGGCGTCCCTTCAAATAGGATTTTACCGGATCCCAGGATATAGGCCTTGTCAACAATCCCCAAGGTTTCCCGCACATTGTGGTCCGTAATAAGGATACCAATACCACGAGACTTTACATGACGGATAATCTCTTGAATATCCGCTACCGCAATAGGATCGACCCCAGCAAAAGGCTCATCCAAGAGGATAAAGTTTGGAGATAGGGCCAGGCAGCGAGCGATTTCTACTCGGCGCCGTTCCCCACCGGATAATTGCATCCCCTTAAGATGACGGATATGTTCAATATGGAATTCCGCAATTAACTCGTCTACCTTAGCATCAATATCAGCCTTGGATAATGAGGTTGTTTGTAGCATAGACCGGATATTATCCTCCACGGTCATAGATCGGAAGATAGACGCTTCCTGTGGCAAATAGCCCAAGCCTTCAGCAGCCCGTTTATGAAGTGGTAGGCTTGTAATATCGTGTCCTCCAACTTCAATGGTACCACTGGTAGGGCGTTCGATGCCAACAATCATATAAAAAGTCGTTGTCTTACCGGCCCCATTAGGGCCCAAGAGACCTACGATATCGCCCTTATCCACGCGAATACTCACGCCATTAACAACGTTACGCCCTTTAAAGTTTTTAACGAGGTCTTTTGTTTCAATAAACATGTGCTATCCTATCGTGGAGAAATAATAAGTGTGGAACGACCACCTTGTGTTTGAGCGGAGTTATCAGATAATTCCACCTTCAATTCTGGCGCATCCAAGAGGTTGCCATTTTGGTTAACATGGGCCGACCCTGTGAGGAGGACTTGCCCATCGTCTTGACCCGGTGTTTGGGTATATACTGCATGATCAGCAGAACCAGAAGTATTTCGTTCTTCATTATAGAAGGTAACACCACCAGTAGCAACCGCCTTAATTTGGCCGAACCAACCCTCTACATGGTTTGCTGTCAAGGTTGTACCATTGGCGATTAGGCGTGCATTACCATCCACCGTACCATATTCCGTTTTCGTATTATAGTCAACGCTATCGCCAAAGATTTGGCGGCCTCCACGTTCCAAATGAACAGAGCCGGTTGCCGTAAAACGTTCATCATCATATGAATGAATAGAAGAGGCTGCCATAGACATGTCATTACCAATCATAGTAATGCCGCCAGACAAGTCCGCTTCTCGAGTCTTGGTGTTATACCACCCCTTATCACCAGTCATAGTCTTGTCGTCCTGTGTGATAACGACAGAACCAGACGCTTCAGCCTTACCAGATACCCCATCATAGGTTAAATTATCTGCTGTAATAGCAATACTGCCTCCACTCATAGCAGCAAAAGCTGTTGTTGATAAAGCCATAGCGGCCACAGCCATCAAGGCTGCTACTTTCATCTTTTTCATTCTCTATATCCTCACTCTTACTTCTTAACCAATTTCGCATGACCATGTACTTCAATATGTTGCAAGGCCATATTAGCGATTAAGGAATCACCGGTCAGTATAGCCTCGTTATTTTCAAAGGTAAACGGTGTGGACGCGGATAATTCCTTCTTAGTGTTGTCGAAGTGCAAGGCCTCAACATCAAACACAGCACCTTCTGAAGTCGTCGCATGAATACCACCGGTCATATCCAATTGCTTATGGTCACTAGACATAGTGGCCTCTGGCGCAGTCAATTGCATAACCACATCGTTTTGGTTAAAGGTCCCTTTGAGGTTTTTCATAGTGATTGCCTTTGTCTTAGGATCATACTCGATGGTATCCGCCGTCAAGGCCCAGATGAGTTTACCATCTTGTTCTTCCCGGAGGTCGGCACCGGAAAAATTAATCAAGCGCCCGGAGGGACTCCCGGTGACGATAGCTTCACCGCCCCCAAAGAGAAACCATATGAGGCCCCCAATGACAGCAACAACAGCTACAATAATAGCTATTAGCTTCTTATTTTTCTTCATGCACTAACTCCCTTACTCTCATTTTATGTTCTAAATCGTTAATTTCATGTGGTTTCGTATTCCACCGATGTTGGAACCAGAGCCATTCATCAGGATGCTCCTTAATGAAAGTTTCCGTTACCTGACAGCACTCTTCCGTCAGACGGTACATATCTACTTCGTGATTACCTGTATCCTTATAGTACAAAGGTGGCAAGACATGAACTATATGGTGATCTGCCCTTTCCCCTCGAGACATGAAAATTGGCAATACTGGGGATCCAAATTTTTGAGCAAAGGTAGCAGGTCCTACTACAGCAGATGATTCTTGGCCCAAGAAAGGTACCGGCAATCCATCAATATAGCCATCTTGGTCAGCTAAAAAACCTAAGAGTTTCTTTTGCTTAAGAGCCCGTGCCGCTCGGATGAGTTCATTCCCGCCGCGAGCAAACACCTCAACCCCCGCAGCCTCCCGGTACTCATTCAAGAGGCGAGTGAACTGTGCATTTGGCTGTTTTTTTACGATAGTTGTTGTAGGATAGCCATTTTCAGCCAGAGCAGCGGCCATCCATTCCCAGTTGCCCACATGAGCCGTAAGAACAACTACCCCTTTACCTTGACTCAAGGTATCCTCTAAATAAGAAGCGCCTCGAATTTCGATATGGTCTCGGATAAAGGTGGAAGTAAGATTCGGCATATACATAATTTCTAAGGCGGACCGCCCTAAATTCTCGAAAAGCCGGTCCATGAGATGACTAGCCTCAGTTTCACTAATACCTAGCCCAATTTGAGCATTCTTAATGCCCCTCTTCTTTTGTTTCCCTGCTATGAGACCATAGACAGGACCTAAGGCAGCACCAATTTTGAGTACTACACTATAAGGGAGGCGGCAAGTCAACCAAGACAAACCTTTGAGGGCCTTATATTGCCATTCATTACTCATCGTGTCTCCCCCTATTGTCCTATTTCATATACTTCATTGCGGTAGCTATCAACAATAGCCTCCCACTTACCTTCTGCTTGTAAGATATATTCTACAGCTTGACGCACGGCCCCTTGGCCACCTGCCTTAGTGGTTATATAAGAAGCTAAAGCCTTAGCTTCATCGCAGGCATTTGCTGGTGCTAAGGCTAAGCCCACATGACTCAAAGGGCCCAAATCATTGAGGTCATCCCCCATATAGGCCACTCGTTTCAAGTCTAGACCTTGCTCTTGGCAGATTTCCATAAGGGCTTGCGTCTTATTACCGCACCCCATATGGAGGTGATCTATATGAAGCTCCTTAGCCCGTCGTTCTACGATAGCTGACCGACGTCCTGTAATAATTGCTAGTTGTACCCCTGCTTGCCGTAAGGCAGTTAGCCCTAATCCATCTAGAGTATTGAAGGCTTTCAGCTCTTCTCCCTCTGAGGTATAGGTCAAATGGCCGTCAGTTAAAACGCCATCTACATCCAAGGCTAACAACTGAATATACATTATACTATACCTCGACGCAATAAGTCAGTAATGTGAAGAATACCTATGGATTTGCCTTCCCCATCAACTACTGGTAAAACCGTAATAGGACGAGGCTGATGTTTTTCCATTACGTGTAAGGCTTCGGCTGCTAATTTATCCTGTGTGATTGTCTTAGGGTTCTTAGTCATCATGTCTTCTACCTTAGTCTCTAAGAAATCATCGCCCTTATCAAGACCGCGACGAACGTCACCATCTGTAACAAGGCCAATTAATTTCCCTTCTCCATCCACTACATTAGCAGCACCAAAGCCTTTATCGGTCATGATAAAGAGGGCATCCCGTACGGTTTTAGCACCATCAATACATGGATTATCTTGTCCAGAATGCATCACTGCCTCTACAGTCATAAGAAGCTTACGGCCTAAGGACCCACCTGGATGGAATACAGCAAAGTTTTCTGGTTGGAAATGATGCTTTTCCAACAGGCAAATAGCCAAAGCGTCCCCTAAAGCTAAGGCCACTGTAGTAGATGTAGTAGGGGCTAAATTAAGGGGACAAGCTTCGCGGTCTACTGCCGCATGAAGGACAACATCAGAGTTCTTAGCCAAGGTAGATTTTTCATTGCCTACAAGACAGATAATCTTAGCCCCAATACGCCGTAAGGATGGCAAGAGAGCCAGGATTTCTCCGGTTTCGCCAGAATTGGAGAAGGCTAACACTACATCATCTTCTGTCACCATGCCCAAGTCCCCATGGAGGCCTTCGCCAGGGTGTACAAAGAAGGCTGGCGTACCAGTAGAGGCCATAGTAGCGGCAATCTTACGGCCAATATGCCCTGACTTACCCATACCTGTGCAGATAACCCGCCCCTTGATGGACAAAATCAAATTGACTGCATCCTCAAAATGGCTATCTAAATTCTTGCTGAGCTGTATGATAGCACCAGCTTCTTGTTGAAGGACTGCTACCGCTTGTTCTAAAATCGTCATTCCTACATCCTCTTGGTCATGAACCTAATATAAAATCTAACTAAAGCCTTATCCTTTAACGATCTTATCAATAGCAATTAAATCTGTTAAAACCTTTTCCAATTGGTCTAAGTAGAGC
>CAKPUJ010000050.1:0-6779 GCA_934191645.1 uncultured Veillonella sp.
ATTGATTTCGCTCTGCTTGGCGTTAGCTTCTGCTGATATAGCACTCATCGCCCATGTTTTCGCAGACTTATTGCCAACAACGCCATCAGGGCTACTTTCGCTCATAGCCCACGCCTTAGCTAAATTCTCACTTGATTTTGCATTGTTTTCAGATGCCTTGGTGTTTAGCTCTGATGCCTTCGCATTCGTTTCATATGTTTTGGCATTCGTTTCACTGCTTTTAGCTTTACCTGCGCTTACACTCGCCGCTGATGCACTGCTAGAGGCATTTACTTCGCTTGTATGTGCGGCACTAGCTGAATCAGCGGATGCAGTCGCTGATTTTTGACTGGCGGTTGCGCTATTGGAAGAATTTACCGCTTGCGTTGTTGCCACGCTTGCGCTTCCTGCGGCGGCAGTCGCACTATTTTTTGCATTGGTTTCTGAGGTCTTAGCGTTGTTTTCGCTCGCCTTTGCATTCAACTCACTGGTCTTGGCGTTAGTTTCACTGGTTTTAGCTTTTGTCTGTGAATTTGCACTCGCTTCTTGACTAGCTAATGCGGCGGCGGCACTATTGGCACTATTAGTTTCTGATGTTTTGGCGTTTGTTTCCGATATTTTCGCCTTGTCTGCGGATGCCTTGGCGTCAACCAATGGCTTCAAAGCAGTTTTAATTGTTTTGCCTTGCCGTGTGTGGACTATAAAATACCCGTCGCTATCTGTTTCTGCACTTACTATATCGTCACCATACACTTCGTTTTCAAGCCATTCCTGCTCTGTACCTTCATAACCATTTTTCTTAGCGACTTGGTACGCGCTTAACCCCTCGGCTTGGGTGGTGACTTCTATCCACTTATCTTTGTAAATATAAACCTTACCACTGTTCTCTGTCCCATCGTCCAGTAAGTAGAATTTCCCAGCCTGCCCTGTTGACGGCAAAGAAGAAACAACGATAGTTGCGGCGAGTGACACGCCTTTGATAGCTTCTAGGTTGTTAATAATATAATCAAGTATTCCATCATTTTGAGAATTTACAAATGGAGTTTTCTTTCCGAATGTCCCTTGCTGAATGATAAAATCATTCTCATCTCTTATTTCAGGCGTTTGATATGCTTGTGGTCGCATAGTGTACCCCCTTTGTATAACTTACCTATATTTTAATACATTAAGGACTACACCTTACTACAAACCTTCTGTGCGCGCTATTTGTAACACCCATTTCGCGCCCAGCTTTTCTTTTATCCTCGCAATTTCTTCTCCGCTAATAAATGGCTTGTCCGATTCAATAACACCATATTCCAGCCCATCTCTTTCCATCAGATAATAAAGTTTATATCCTTTTTGCCATGTATTCTGCATATGTGACTTCTTTCACCTGCCCTGCACCCGTCATCCTTTTTAACTCTTCTAATGCTTTGCGGTCTAAAAAGATTTCGTTTGAATGGATAATCCCATATTCAATATCATCTTTTTTAAAGTACAGTGTATAAATGTATGGTGATTCATTCTTGAATGAAATCATATAACGATTCCCGCCTTTACCATCTGCTGTACAATAAGCGATTCCCTGTTTCTTTTGCATTCCTCATCGCTTTTCTTTTTTTCTTCTTCTAACTTTTGCTTTACAGATGCATTAAATACACCTAAAATACTTTTCTGCTCATCAGTCATATCTGATTTCATAAGCGTTACAAGCTCTATCTTTCCTATCTTCGTGCCTACACTTATAATGCATTCCGTACCATCAATTTCCCATGACAAGATGTATTCTTTATCGTCTATTCCATCTTTGCATTTGCAAACTGCATTTGATGAGTTGACGATAGACACTTTGCCACCCTGAACGAGAAAACGCATAATTCGATTTACAATATCATTGATTATTTCATTATTGAACTTGCTCTTCTCATCTAACACTTTACGAATCCGGTCACATGGATAGTTAAATATTCCGCATTTCCTGTCAACACCGTTGTCCGTATATTCCACATCGCTGATTTTTCTTATAAGTTTCTCATCCCAATCAACGAGCCAATATCCTTTATTTGTGCATGCGCGTATAGTGCCATATCCAAAATTGATATTGTAAACCCTATCTCCAATCTTAAAATTACTCATAGCCGTCAATCTCCAATCTTAAAATTTACTCATAGCTCGCTCCACTAACTAATCCAACTTCTACGAGCTTTTTAACTGCATCAATCTGTGCCTTCGTCATTTTTAGGGACGTATCGTCAGGACAGATACCTTCATACCAAACCATGACTAACCCACGATACCCATGCTTTTTTAGCCGTTCCATCTCAATGGCATGTGACGGGCTAGCAAGAAAAACCAACCCATTTTGCGTTACTATGCATTCGCAACAGCACACGAAGCACTTGGGATACTGCTTCGTCATTTTAATAAACTCATCCGGTGTAAATCCAACACCTCGAAACTTTGTGTATGGAGAATCAGGCGGATTCATAAAGTGTTCAAGCATCATCATTAACGCCCCCTCTTTTTTGATAATGTGTTCTCAGTGTCAACCGTTATAACAAGACCAAACTGGTTTCCAGTCCCAACCTCGCGCACAGCCATACGTAATACATTATCGTCCACATTATCATGTGTTCTGTTACCACACAAATAACTATCGTATAGATATTTGTCTGTTGCAATATCATATACGCATACATCATCCTCTTTACTGCAAACCTTCAATAAGTCTCCAACTGTCATTTGACTTCCCCTTTCACAACAATCACCAACACTGGTTCAATGGCATCATCAATATAAATGTCGGTTATCGTTTCATCATATCGGCAAAACTCAGGGCAATAATCGGGAAAAATGTCGCACACTTCCCTATTTTTTAATTCTTCCAATGTATACGAAAATTTAGGATGAACCATTTTCCCGTATTTTTTTATCGTGTCAACATTTTCGTACATGGATTCATTTGGATTAGTTGATTCAATAATAGCGAAATGCACAAGACCTTTATGCACGTTTTTCAAAACTTCATTGACTGTCATTTTTATCCCCTCTCTCATCACACGCTTACGCCAGTGTGATACTCGAAATAATCTTTAATGTATTTCTCTCCGAACTTGTTAAGCATCCACCCAAAGTATTTTGCATTTATCTCTGATTGGTCTATCTCTGATTGGTCAAAAGACGACCAGTCATAAATATAAGGCGGGTCAAAATCAGAGTATACATAACGACTTTCTGCGTAATGTTTTTCCTTCTCCGGTTCATCATCGTCGGGCGGTATTTCTTCCCAAAACGTAACGTATAAATTTGGGTTACTGTCGATATGAATTTGTGTTTGCTCGCGGTCGAAACAATCACATCCCATGACAATTTTTTCCAGCTCTTCTATGTCTTTCTTTGTAAGTTTTTCAATGTACATTTTCCACGCCCCCGAACGTCATATAAGCAGAAATAATATGTGAAAAAGTCACCGATAAAAAAGCCCAACACATCTTTTCCCGTCATGCATAAATTCTGTATTCTTTTTACCCCACACTTCCACCCACTTAGCACCAATCTCTCTTCTTATTTCTTCTAAATCTTCACGGCTTAAAAGGGTTTCGCTCGAATGAATAATTTCATATCTATCAAAGTGCATTATATAAATATACGGCTTTCCTTCTAATGAAATCATGATTATTTCCGCCTTTCTTTAACATCAATCAACATCATGCCATGCATTATCGCCTTTTTTGTCGGGATAGCGATAGGAATACGGCATATTCATATCAATAAACCCGTTGTTATCAACACTCTGACCGACAACGATGACCGTATTGTAAAAGCGTTGATTTCTGCTTGCCCACGATTTTGCGCCTCTCAAACTTTTGGCAAAAACTATCGTTGCTTTTCTGAATGAATGTAAATTTTTTAATTCGACAACATAGTAAAACATTTTTCATTCTTCCTTTCAATAAATATCATCCGTTGATATTATAATACCATTTTATCGGTTTATCGTCAATACTTTTTACAATTTTATTTATGATTTCTCGCTCTTTCTTTTTCTATAAATGATACTATTCTCAAGACGTCTTGCTCTTCTTTGTTGTAAATTTTTGCTGAAAAATCACTCATGCAATTTTCTTCTTTAACTGTGATTCCCGACGCGCTCAGCATATCATAGAACCAATCTTTTCTAGCTTTGTATTCCGTATAAAGCGAGATATATTTTTTCTTAGTATGTGCAATCTCACTGAATTTCACGATTCCATTTTTCTGCATTTCTTCGATTTTTTCGCAAATGCGTTTATATGCATTTGTCATCGCCTCAAAATAATGAAAGCCGTGAATAATACTTTTGTCCATTTTCTAGTCCTAAAGCGGTGAACCTATCACCGCCTTTCCTTTCTTTTTTAATAAATCTCATTCAAGAGATTTCTTTCTGCCATTTCGTAAACTTCCTTGGAATAATCATTCATCACCTTGCTTGTGTGAACAATGATTCCATCTCTTTTCAAATCTGCTATAGCGAGCTCTTTTCGTTCACGATAGCTTTCGTATTTATTCCCATATTTTCTCATCAGCTCATCGGCTTTCGATTTGCTAATGATTCCATTAAAGAAAAGTTTTCCAATTCTTACCAAAACATTGAAATAAGCATTTTCCATATCTTCATAATATTTAAATGCGTTTACCGCGTTTTTCTGCATACTGTTTAATCTCATTTGTTTTCCTTCCTTTCATCACTAAGAGGTTTTCTTCCTTCCCTCTGAATATAATACTATCACCTTATTAGTTTATTGTCAATACTTTTTGCAATTTATTTTTCGCGATTCTCTAAATCCATTTCTAAGCGTCCAAGTGTATTTAAATGTAACTTTACTAATCGGCGGTTCAAAAACGCCTGTAATCAAAAAATAAGCACGTTTTTAAGCAAAATAAAAGCGGGTTTCCCCGCTAATATTTCTTTTTGAAGAATAGAATATAGGTCAGTATAAAGAAAATGCCTAACTCAATCATTCCAAATTCCCATTCTTACTCTTAACGTGCCGTTTTCATCGTACACGCATATAAGCTGGTCGCTGATAGTCATTCGCGCTCCTGTTGTTCCGCCAAGCTGACCTATGTTCATCCCCATGGCACTTAACGACTTTGCCGCCAGCTTTTCAGCAGTGATTGACCCTGCGTCTATATTCTGTGCTATGACGCCTTTATCAAACTTTGCCTCACCTGTCACATGCAGATATTTCCCGTCTATGGTAGCGCCGCTCTTATCGAGATTGATTTGGCTGATTATGTTTTTCCCATTGAAGTCTGTTGATTTGACCCTAAGATTCACTGCATCCTTTAATTGGGAAATGGCGGAGTATGACGGATTGTCGCTGTTAAGCTCACCCACGATAGATGTGATGTTGTTTGCATTCTGTGTTACTTGTGACTGGATATCCTTTAAGCCGTCATTCACTACTGTCTGTATGGATGTGTTTAACTGCTTAAAAGCGGAATAATTCTGCGTTGCATTGTCAAGACTATTTAAGTTAGTGACTATCGTTTGAACGCTATCCGCCGTCTGTTTAATCTGCGACGCTAAATTAGCATCGCCATCTTTTACTAATCCTTCTATTTCCCCGTCTTTGGCTTGTAAACTGGTTATGTTTCCTTGTACTTTTGAAAGCTCTGTATTGAGAGACGATACTGAATTATCAATATCGCTAATATGATTGATATTTTCTTGAATAACGTTATCAAACTTCTTCATGGAAATGACGCCATCTTTTATCATGTCGCCGTCTATTTCAACCTTAACAACGCATCTTGTGGCTGGCGATTTCTCGCCCTCGCCGAATATGTCCGTAAACGCAACCTTTACGTCATATATACCTGCATCGCAAAGGTAGCTAGTCACGTTATTCGTTGACTTGAATGATTTCTCTTCTGAACCGCCGGAAACGTACACGTTCATTCCGTTGCATCCATCAGGAATTGGTTCTGCACTTATCGCCATTCCGCCTAGCTTAGGGGATACTCTAGGTGCTTTCGGCGTCTTAGGAATAGCTTTATTGTATTGCAATTCTGCGGCGCTTGAATACTTCCCGACCGCTGAACGGGCATATAAATAAAGCGTTCCTTTTCTGTTTTCAAGCTCTATCGTCGCACTTGTGCCGCTTGTTCTAGCTAATAAGCCAACATCTTCCACGCCAACGTCAGTATCATCGCGGACTTCATAATAAGCTATATCGGCATTGGTCACTTCTTTCCATGTTACCGTGCATTTGTTTCCAAAAGTGATTTGAAAATCATCAGGAACATTCGGAAGCTCGGTTTTTAACGCCACTGTAATTTTAGTCTGCGGGGATAAATCAGGGCTGGTAGAAACGCTATACTTGTCTTTTGTGCATACCGCAATCTGATAGGTATCCCCCACGATAGCCTGCGGTATTACCACCTCTGTTTTCCCGTTCCCGCCGTATATCCATACGCCGTTAAATCCCATCTCATCGGCTGGCACGCCTTCTTTAAACGTCAGGTCATCCGCCTGTCCGTAATTGGTTTTATACCAAACATCTGCACTATCATAAGCATCTAATTCAGGCGGTGTCCAATCAACAACAATGTCATAACGCGCTATGCCGTCCTGTTGCTTTCGGTATCGGTTCCTAGCCATTACATCTGTAACTGGTGGCAGGTAGTATTGCTGAATTGTATATTGGTACGCTTGCACATCTGCGAGGTCTTGCACATTCGCCCCAAAGATGTTATATGAGCAGAATTTGAAGTACACCTTTTTACCGATATCTTCTTTTTGGAAAGGTAACTTTGCTAAATATGTATCGCAT
>CAKPUJ010000051.1:0-6596 GCA_934191645.1 uncultured Veillonella sp.
AAAACTATTATGCGGCTATGTACTTCTATTCTGCAGACCAACGCAAGGACTATTATAAGGGTCAGGTAGATGAACTCGTAACAGAAGTCTAAATGGGCTTGGAATCTGGTTTTACAGCTAATACTCATGCCTATGTAATTGTTTATAAAGAAATTAATTAGAATCTAGGACCTATGACTGAAGGTGTTTTAAGGACCTGTAACCGACTAGCTGGGTTGGAGATATTCACTATATGGTACTGATCTGCAAAGGAGAGCCTGCCGATGCGTTTTGGATTGAAACCCTTATGGGATTCTGTAGCTAAATTAACACATAAATCACCTTTGTTGATGGTCTTAATTCTTATCTTCTCCTGTGCTCCTTTATATATGGACGCTAGCTGGTTTAGCTTGGATCCCATTCTCTATGTGGCTTCTTGTATAGGGCTCATTTTACAAACTTATGTGACTAGGAAAAAGGCCTATAATCTACCCTTAACTGCCTTGAGTTTAGTCCTTTTAGTTCTTATTCACTATGGCTATAAGACCTATGAGGGCATTGTGGGGCTTAGTTTTGCCCTTGAGAATACCGTCTATCTTTGGCTCTATGCCATGATTACTCTCTATTTCACATCTAAAGGAGCATCTTATATAGGTATTCTTATCGATCGCCTTAAGCGGATTGGTATGACTTTGGTTACCACTATCCTTTATAACATCGTAATCATAGCTATCATTTGGTTCGTGCTCATCATTTGGGGAGAGCCATTTTCTTTAACTTCTACGATTCCCAAAATACTTGGGGCTTTGAATATCTTTATATGTTCTACCATGATTTGCTCCTATGAGGAAAGGACAGGGGGACCACCAGAGCCTTCAACCTTCTTTAGGACCGTTTTTGGCATTCTTATTCCCAAAGCCTCAATTATTACAGGGGTCTTGGCTAATGTGTATTTAGTCCTCATTTTACTGGGATTGAGGGAGGATGCTCGCTTCCTATATACCTATTACCCTTATGTGGCGATTTTTTACCTCTTTTACCTGGCTTCATTTAGGTCTGGTCAGGCTACTAAGACCCAAAGAATTCTCTGTTTCTTATTCGTTAGTTTGACCATCCTCTGCCTAGCCCTCATAGGTAAGCGAGTTGTTAATGAGCCTGTTCTATGGCTCAATACGGTGTATCTGGTTCTCTTTAATGGAATCTTCCTAGCCTATAATGGTTATACACTCCTTAAAAATCTTGTGCCGGGCCTTCATACATCCCTGATGGCCCTGGCGCTAGGCATGGTTCTCTTTATGCCTGTCCTAGGCTATACATCCTACTATAAATTTACCTCCTATCGGCAGATAGAGGGAACTTGGTGGCCACAGTTTGATATTGCCAAGACCTTTTCGCCTGATTATGAAAGTTATAAGCATGACCTAGATTTGGAAAATAAGGCCATCAAAGAGCAGGATGAAAAGACTCGGGATAATTTAGTGGAATTTACTAGTGGTGACTATCAAGGGCCTATGTCTGTAGAGGGTTATACTATACTGATACCAAGTATTACTTTGTATTCCTATGATATGCCTGATAAGGCTGATTCCAATAGCCATGCTGACTATGATGGGATCAGCTTTGACTTAGTCAATAGGGGGACAGACTTAGTAGTTTCTAGACCTGATGGATCAAACCATACCATTCCTATCTATGACCTTATGAAAGCAGGAGTATCTACAGATGGGGCTCCTTATATAGTAGAAGGGAAGGATTTTAAACTCTTCATCTACCGATACTATGCCAAGGATGAAGGGGCGCGGATTCTTTATTTTAAGGCTCTCTATCGGTAAAACTTAGTATTAATTCTACTTTATATGTATCGTGGTTATAAGTATAATAAAAGTATGAAATATATATGTATTTTTGGATAAGGACGTGCAATAATGGAAAAAACTAACAAACGACCAACTTACCTTTTAATTTCTGGTATTATTTGCCTTATTATCGGTCTTATTATCATGGTAGTGGCTCCAGACCCAACGGCGGCTAATGTGGAAATTGCTAAGAATGCAACTAATGCGGTGCAGGCAGCCCAACAAATCTCCCATAATAATCAAACCTATATCTGGATTCATACCCTGTCTCAATTCCTCTTGGGCTATGGTATAGCTGCTACTATAGGTGGTTTCTTGGCTAAGAAATTTGTCAAAAAATAAAGCTTTCTAATACCATATCTACGATTAAAGTTTTAAAGAATTCAACATGAAGGCAAAAAAAGGACTGCAAATGCAGTCCTTTTAATTTTTGTAGATTATACATGATCGTGAGGTACATGAATATGGTATTCACCCTCATATTGAGAGACTTTCATATCTGTGCGTTCAACTTTATCTAGCATCTTAGATCGAGCTGTTGTTACTTCTGTATCTCTATGTGAATCACCCCAGAGGGCGTGCTTGGATTTACCTAGGGTATACCGTGCTTCTAAATAGAAGTCTCCAGAATGGTGGAAGGCTTTGTCATAGCCAGTATTGATTGAAAGTTGAGGTGTAAGGTTAATAGCTATACCTAATTGATAGCCATCAACAGAGTTACTAGCCCTGCCGACTAGCAATCCAGATGCTGCTAAGTAAGGTCCGCCCTTGAGATTTTGATGGTATCTGTTAATATAGGCTCGTAGATATCGAGCGTTTTTAAAGGTTCGTTCATAGCCTATATCATAACCAGAGGCTACTTGTCCTTGCCCCATATGCACTAGATTTACATCAGTATCTTGCACGCCACCCACAACTGGTATTTCGTCAGAATATGCCTCATCCACTTTACGTTCGGAGTAATGCTTTTGGTTAGACCCTAGATTCTTGTAGATGTTGGAGTAGACTTTATTTTCTCCATTTACATATTCAGCACCAAGGCTACCTCGCTTGTAGTGGCCTTGAAATGCTTGATCATAAAAGGTGTTCAGGCCTACATAGCTATGTTGTCCTTGACTCAAATGACGATAGCCTAGGCCAATACTACCAGTAGTTCCGATGGATTCATAGGATTGGTTGATGCGGTGCAAATAGATTTGATTAGTTAGTATGCCTTGTTCGGTATAGTCGTTAAGTCGATTAGCATCCCCACCATGAGAGGTAATCTTGCCTTGAAGGAACAAAAGGCCCTTGGAATTCTTGTCATAGTGATTTATGGGTTGTAACGTTTTCACAGCAAACTGAGGTTTGCGATTTTCTTGGGCCTTGATGATTAAATCTGTCCGGTCTAGCCAAGATTGGTTTTCAGCGTTAGCGGCGAGTGCCATAGGGGCAAATACAGTCATTGCTAGACTGCAGGCAAGCAGCCCTCTTAATACTTTGTAATACACACTAAACTCCTTTTAAAATACTAGTATTTACATGATTTATTATATATGATTAATTTATGAGGTACAAATTATTTTATGAGGTACAAAATTGATTAATGGCTTGAGTCATTATATGACTTATAAAAATGTGGATTTTATTTATATGTAATGTATTTACGTGAATATGTTAAAATTTCTAACATAGGAAGTGAGAGGGACCTTATATTTTTATCGTTTATAGGAAATAACTAATAGGGAGGATTACGGTGAGGAAGCTGACGGCCAAAAAGTACTTAACCTTTGGGTTATTAGTCCTTTCAATAGTGCTTATGAGTGGCTGCCATCTAATGAGTCATTATGACGATGATGAGGTTAGGGCTTACTTAGATAATTCATATCCTTCTATGAATTATCGCCTGGCGCCCCAAGGCGGTCATACTTGGCTACTTACTTTTGACCAATATCCTAACATGCCTTTTGTGGTTAATGAAGTTCTACATACATCGGCTCCTGTGGTTCCACAGGTTGACCGAATCCTATCCACCTCCATACCAGAAACAACAGTATTTCCTCTCTTACGTGATTATGTGACGGAGCATGAATATGCCCATATAAGTTACTCTAGGTCTAGTGGTTATGTGGAAGGGGAAATCCCTTTGGATAGTATTGAGAATGGGGATGTACAAGCCTTCTTTAATCGGATTGATCAATTCTGTAAGACCTATGCTAAAACTTACCCAGCATTCAAGAATCATATCTATATACGGATGATTGTTGACCCCGGACAGGGAGATAGTGCTCCTAATGAGTATAGACGAGTTTTTCGCCTATCACAGTATTAGAGACGTTCTTACCCTACTTAGAATTTTATAAGCCTTACTAGCTGTTGATTGACATAAACAGTACATAGGAGTAGTATGTCAATGTATCCATGCTGGTATAGCTCAGTTGGTAGAGCGGCTCATTCGTAATGAGTAGGTCGTAGGTTCGAATCCTATTATCAGCTCCATATGTAAAAGACCCCAGTGGCACATAGATTGTGTTACTGGGGTCTTTTTGTTTATGGCTTAGTTTTTGATTAGAATCTGGTCTAGTTTTTTTCGTGGCCGAGGATAAAGGCCGTCATTAGGTATGCCTAAGACCATAATAGTTTCTTGTAAAACCATGGTTACTCCCTTATGATTATAAACATGGTTAGACGGGACTTTTTATATGAATTATAATATATTTATAGAGAAAATTCTCATAACGGTTATAAAGGAGGCTTCTATGTACACTATATTTGATAAATTAAAGCCTTTCTCTTGGGAAGCAAATGGACGCAAAATTACGATTGATAAGGATGGCATGCTTGCTACGGGTAATTCTGGTAAGGTCTTAAGTCAGGTTAAGTTTGATGACGTGAATGAGCTCTTTATTGGGGGTTACCTTAATTCTAACCAATCCTATGGGGTGATTTTTAGGGATCGAAATTGGAAGAATCTTAAGGGCCAAGATATTACCTTAGATCAGGACCGCCACGATGATATGCATAACATTCGTGAAACCAAGACTCTCATTGAGGCATTTGTAGCCCACAAGTTGGGCGATCAATTCCCTCATAACTTGGATAGCTTGGACTTAGGATTGGATTACTCCTTTATGAAAAAACGGGAGATTCGGATTAAGAATGGGGTCATCAGTGATGGTAAGCAGGAGATTCCCATTGATAAGATTGATAAGGTGGTTTGTCGGGCTACGGGGACTATTAACAAGCTGGCCATTCATGTTGAAGGGGAGAAATTATCGTTCTTCCAAAAACTCTTTGGCGCTTCTAATCTAGCAGTTACGGTAAATGCTCTGACGGTCCCTATTTTGGAAGCGATTGTACGTCGTAATACAGGTCATGGTATTGACTGGTCCCAGGGCAATCAGTGGGACCAATCTAACTCCCTCTATATTGTAAAACGCTATTTGGACCCAGCCTATTTCTTTGATCAAGGGGGCGCCGATCCTTCGGAAAGTTGGCAGGATCAGGCCTTCCGCGATATCGCTGTGATGACTGATGGCTACGACTTAGTCCATCTGTGGAACTTAAAATAGGCCCAGGTCCTACACCTATAAACAATACCTGTACTGTGAGATAAATCACTTTTTATAACCCATTTCTTCTGTAGGATAAAGTATGTAGAAATAGTTTATCCTACAGAAGTTTTTTATGGGAGGTAGAGTATATGGTAATGTCGACCTATATGGATTTATTGGGCCTTCATGCCCCTTGGTTTTTGATCTTGTTCATGGTTATTCCTATGACCTTGGCTGAACTAATCTTAGCAGCGGAGATTTTCTCTCTTTTGAAAGGGCAGCCTAGTAAGTCTTCTTGGAATGCTTTTAAGAAGGTATCATCACTAGCCTTGAGCCTAGTGTTTATATTCTTATTCCTTTACCTAGTTCTTTACTTTGTTCCTAGCGTTAGCCTTAAGGGACCATTGGATTCCTTATCCATCTATTCGTATCTCTTGGCTATCCTGCCAGCTATCTACTTGTTGGCTATGGAATGTGGGTTCATCGGCAAGCATTGGGATGAAGAGCGGCAAGTTGTTCGTCATGCGGTGACAGTCTTTGTGTTTGTGGCCTTGACCCACTTGGCTATGGTCTTCGGTATGCTTGACCCTCAACTGGGTGGCTATGTGCCACCACAAGATAGCATGAATATGCATATGAATATGGACCATTCTAATATGGGGTCTATGGATCATCAGCATATGGATCATAGCGATATGAAAGGGATGGATCACAGCCAAATGGATAACAGCAAGATGAATCATGATTCTATGGATCATCAACATATAGATGATAAGAAATAGAGCCAGTTCATGTGCTCGATATAGTGATTGGGTTAATAAAATAGAACAGAACTTCTAATCGAGTGTAGCGAATGTAAAAGGTAGTTTGGGTAAGGTAGACGACTTACAATACATTCTGTTTATGGAGGAATCATGCTTATATCTTTGTTTTATTTTCTCCTAGCAGGCCTCTGCGAAATCGGTGGTGGCTACCTAGTATGGCTTTATATGCGGGATGATAAGAGTCCCTTCTACCTTTTGGCGGGGGCTATAGTCCTCTTCCTCTATGGAATCATTCCTACCTTGCAACCAGAGACTAGCTTTGGGAAGGTCTATGCGGCCTATGGTGGTATATTTATTATTCTTTCCATTCTTTGGGGCTGGCTAATTGATGGGACCCGACCCGATGCCTATGACATAGTCGGTGGCCTAGTCTGCCTAGTGGGGGTTTACATCATCATGTATGC
>CAKPUJ010000052.1:0-6400 GCA_934191645.1 uncultured Veillonella sp.
CGTTGTTAACGATAGAGTTACCGCCAGTTACATTACCAGCTGCATCTTGGATGGATGTAATAACATCAGCCGGTGCTACTTCTGTACCATCAGGCTTATGGAATTTGCCATCTTTATCCTTAGTTAACTTATTACCCGCTTTATCTGTATAAACAGCAGGTGTAATAGCATTAACTGTATATGTTTTTTGGTTTGTTGTAGGATCAGTAGCTACATCAACACGAACGTTATCACCTGCTTCTACTATAGAGCTTAAACCAGTGATAACCTTCTTGCCTTCATTTGTGATGTTGGAAAGATCATCTTTAGCAATGCCTTTAATAACTGCTTTTTCATTAGCAACAGCGTTATTATTACCATCAAGGTATGTCATAGTTACATTGCCATCACTATCAACAGTATATTCATGGCCAGCAGTTGTAGGTGCAATGTGACGTTCAGCAGTTTTTACAGCATGTAATTGGGAACCGTTAATTGCATCTTTAGATGTAGAACTTACATCACCATCAGCAACCCCTGTGATTTTGTTATTAGATACATTAACAGGGCCACCAGAAATAGTTGTACCACCGGTAGTGAATTCGATTTTACCGCCACCGTTGTTTGTAATGGAGGAGATACCTGTTAAAGCACCTTCTACGTTTACTTTATATGGACTAGCCGTTGTACCTGCACCAGTTACAGTTGTATTTTTACCATCGGCTACTACAGTTTTGCTTCCTGCTGCCGCATCGATTTCAAAGTATGTTTTACCACTGCCATCTGTTTTTTGATCTACAGTAACTGCAGAACCAGTTTTAGCTTTCACCAAGCCATCGTAATCAAATTTAACATTTACGTTAGCATCTTTGCCGTTTGCATCGTTTGAAGATTCAGTTGTAACACGGTTGCTATCGCCTTTAATGTTCAATTGACCATTGTATGCAAGAAAATCTGCAGCAACTTTATTTGTATCGATTGTAGCTGTATTAGTATCAGCACCAACACGAACGCCAACGTTTTTTAATTGTGCTACGTTAACTGCATCGGTATCTTGGCTACCAGCGGCTACGTTGATAATTTGGCGTTTTTGGACTTCGTTACCAACGGAAACAGCACCAATTTGTGCACCACTATCCCATTGATCACCTAATGCGTTAACCGTTGCTTTATAAGAACGATTACGAACTACTGTACCATCTACGGATTTACTATTCCAACCAAGATTCTCATTAGAATTCGTTGTACGGCTCAACAAGGAACCAGCACCAAGTGCTACACCGCCTTGTACGCCAGAAACTTGAGCTGTAGCACCAATCGCTGTGGCATCATAGGCACCGGTACCTGTTACAGTAGCACCATAACCAATAGCTTGAGAACGGATATTTTCATTACCAGATACATTAGCACCAGAGCCAATAGCGATACTTTCACGAGACTTAACATAAGAGCCATGGCCCCCTACAAAGCCATCAGATGCTTCTGCACGAGAACCAGGACCTAATACTACGGAATAATGTGCATTACCAACAGTTTTTGCATCAGCACCTACAACAACAGCTTGGTCAGATTCATCACTAACAGTAGCACTATCACCGATAGCAACAGCCGAACCAGCATCATAATAGTTTCCTGCTACTGGACCAGTTGCAGGTGCAGAGCCAGAGTTAACGGTAATTGTTTCTGTATTATAGCCTGCGGGGCTTGGAGTACCATGGGAACCAGAGAATTCATAGCTAGAAGTCGCTTTTTGTGCATTCGTTGTTGCTCTATAACCAACCGCTACCGATTTCTGAGACACTGCATTAGCACCAGCACCAAGTGCAGTAGCACGTTGAGTTGCATTAGTAAGTGCCCCTACTGCTGTGCCATAGTCACCAACAGAGATTGTTTTCTTGCCAGATGCACCACCAATCCCAACAGCATAATCGCCATCAGCTGCAACACGCGAACCGATAGCAATAGCATCTGTTTTAGTTGCTTTTGTTTCAGTACCAATCGCAATGGTTTCTACATTACCTGCCACGTTTTTACGACCAATAGCAATTGTGGAGGTTACAGCACGACGAGGATCCGTTTTTTGGGGGTCATCAAGATTTTTGGAATCATATGGCAATGCTGCTACTTGTGCATCTGTTAGCCCATATGTCGCATCAGATGTATTATCTGTACCAAGTGAAACAGCACTATAAGTACGAGAAATATTACTATGACCAATCGCGACCGCATCATATGCTTTTGCATTATTTTCTTTACCCATTGCAATAGCATTGGCCCCATTGGCGTTAGAGGCATTACCAATAGCTACGGAATTAGCACCAGGTGCACTACCATTCGCATTAACATCCTTACCAATTGCTACAGCCCCAGACGTTTGACCCCAGGTATTATCGCCAATAGCGACCGTATCGGCGCCACCATCGTGCCCGTTACCAGCATTATAGGCATCTACTTGAGCAGCCCCTGCACCAACAACAGCTAATGCTGCTAATACGCTAGCAAGGACTTTTTTCTTACCACTGTTGTTTTTGGCCATTTCAGATACTACAACATAGCATTGTTTTGATTTGGACCAAACAACCTTGAAGATCTTATTCATAGAAACTATGAACTCCTTTCTTAAACCGAAACAATATGCACACAGCATACATGCTCTTCTAAGCGAGCCCTAAAAGGCATCAAAGCACTCACAGAGCATTCACTTATAACACTTATAGCTTACCACTTTATAAATAGTTTGTAAATCTAAATTCTTTGATATTATTCATTTTTATTTAATATTATTTATAACTATTTTATAAATCAATTAACTGATCAATTTATCTATATTTTCAAGGTCTTAAATGGGTATTAGCTTGCCTGTTACGTAATTTATAAACTTTTTATAAATTACGTACTTTATTTTGAATTTTCATCTTTTATATACTATTTTTCATAGTCCAATATATACAAGAAATATATATAGGATATATGCCTCAATAGTTAGCCCTTAATTCCCCATAATTCTTTTATAGTTATAAAAAAGAACCCAGGATTCACTCCTGAGTTCTTTTGAAAGCTCAATTCTCTATTTGCTTGTCTTACACCTTATTTACCAGATGCTAAATAGCCCCATTGACCTAGGATTGTAAGAATCTTATCGATATACGTATAGTACGATTGATCATCCGACTCTAAACCTTGGTTTTTCTTATAGCTTTTAAAAGATTGAACCAAAGATTCCCTAGTCAGTGGCTGAGCGCAGGCTTTCATAATAAAGAGGATATCTTCATTGTACAGATTATTAATGTTATTATCTTGGTTACTCCCCCAAATATACTGATGAGCCCCACCTAGCAATGTTTCCACATAGTCTATATAGCGCGTAGGTACAATAGTCTCATTATCTCGGAATGGTTGCGATTGGCAGTCTTCCATATATACATATAAGCGGTTAATGACTAGCAGATGGAATAAGATTTTATCTGCTCGCTCTTCATTGAAAGCCTCAGATGGATAGTTTCTAGTCATCCTATCGCTAATATCATCTAGCGTGAAATAGCCATTCCCCTCAGCCAGTTCTTCAATTGTCGATAACAGAGGATCCTGCCCTGTAAGGAACAGCCTATCTTGATCTGTTTTCATATAGCAGAGATCCCTTAGTATCTCTCTTGTCGTTTGCTCATCACGACGAACATGTTTACCATTGGCCTGGCTAGTTAATAATGCGCGGCGGAATTGGGTATTCTTCATATAGTCAATGATTTGCTCGCGCCGCGCTTGATTTTGATCATCCCAAGACTCAATTAGGTCTTTAATCTCTTGATCTAGCCAAGAAGTAAAGGATAGTTGAAAATTAGAATCGCCAATATAGGTACAACCAGCGGCCTCTGCCCGACTAATGAAGTCACTCACATATACAGGATCATTAAAGGTGGCCAAATGCTCATGGGCTACATAGTAATCAGATTTTTGTAAGATAATATCTAGATCTTGTAAGAGAGAAGACCGTTTATGACTTGCGTCCTTATCAGCTTGAATAGCCTCTGCCACGCCTTTAATAAAGGCTTTACCTTCTTGGGTAGCTTTCAATAAATTATCTTGCCCTTCACTTGCAAACAGCATCATATCCCGGATTTGGTCCAATCGTTTCCATCCCGGATAGGTATTGTAAGATACATAGGCAATACCCTGTTCTGTTAAGTTTTGGCTACAAATTGTAAGGATCTTCTCTTTTACCACATCAGGTACCCAAGACCAGATGCCATGAACGATAATATAGTCAAAGGACCCAAAAGACTTGTCAATATCCATAATATTAGCTTCTTCTAAGCGAATATTCTTCAAGCCCATCGCAGCTATAATCTTCTGCCCTTCATTGATTTGAGTCTCCGACAAATCAATACCAATAAACTGAGATTCTGGGAAGTATAGAGCTTGGGAGATGATATTTCCCCCAAAAGAAGAACCCAACTCAAGAACCTTAGCGCCACGAATGGGTACTGGCTCTAAGCCCCAAATACGAGCCTGCGCCGCCAGCATATTGATTGAAGTATAAGGAAACGGCTTTGATGGGTATACGAGATTTTCATAACTTTCAGAAGCTAGGTTAGTCATATAAATATCCTTTTCCATAGTCTATGGCAAGAGAATCAGCCCACAGTAACCCCCAATAGGCTATTTTTTCATTAATTGGATAATTTGTTCCTGTTGTTTCATAACAAGAGCACGCAAGGCCTCCACTTCTTTAGCCAAGGATTTGCGATCATCTTTTACTTGATTAGTGTGGCCAGTTCTAAAGGATATCCCTGCCCCAACTAAATGATTAGCACCGATGGCTGTGCTGAGATTGAGCAATACATCTTCATTAGGCCGATAGGCAGCACCAATGGCAGCCGCATTTTCACCCTTATAATGACCATAGCCTGCCGCAAAGGACCATTTATTGTCTGAATCATAATCTAGATAGTGAAGAGAAGCTATTGCAGTCGTTCCAGCAATCCCCTTCTTATACTCATGTATCATATCAGAGAGTCGATTATTGATATTAACTAGGCTGCCACCTTGATTGTTAATCGTAGATTGCAAGCTCTTCAATTGAGCCATATTCACTGCATCTGTATCTTCAGACCCTGCTGCAAGGTTAGTAAGTTGACGTGTTTTTCCATTAGCCTGATCACCAAGGGATACTGCTCCCATAGTGGATTTCCAGGTAGGAGAAGCGTCTGTGGATGCAGCTTTAGAAACAGGGTCATAGCCACTTGCCCCTTCTGCTCGATTGGCCACACTATAGGAACCCAATGCAATACCATTTTTAGCCGTTGCATTAGAATAAATACCTACAGCGCTAGCTCCCCATGCAGAGGCATTAGACAATGCCCCAAGAGCATTTGAATAAGCACCTGTAGCTTGTGCGGAAGTACCTATAGCTGTAGCATAAGCGGAGTCCTTTGCTTGTGCATTATTACCAATAGCAGTTGCACCTACAGAGGTCGCCTTGGCTATAGTACCTACAGACGTTGCACCCCAACCTTCCGCACTCGAATCAGTACCCAAGCTTGTTGCTGACTCTACGGCATTACTATTACGGCCAATAGCAATACCACCTACACCTGCAGTTCCATCAATATGAGCGCCTGAACCAATGGCAATACTATCTTTAAATGCAGCCTTAGTGTGAACACCTAAGGCAAGAGAGCTATTACCCATAGCCTTGGCATCATAACCAATAGCCGTAGCAAATGTATTGCCCGCAGTAACGTCATGACCTACTGCTACAACACCATCACCGTTAGCTTGTACATTTTCCCCAAAAACCACAATGCGGGACTCATTGGCTGAAATATTAGCCCCCACAACTGCTGCTGTGTCAGAGCCAGCTACTATAGAATTCCCGTTGGACATTAAATTACTCAAAGTAGAAGGTATGTTATTAGCCGCAAAGGCACTTGTTGATACAGCTGTTAAAATAGATGCTGCTAGTAAGGTCTTGTTCATGATATCTCCTTAATACACTTTGTAAATACTATACTACATTAAAAACTCATTTTATTCAATACAAAAGGAGTGTATATTAAGGAAATTATGAAATTTTGATTGTAAAATATAAAAGACACACCATTCGGTGTGTCTTTTTCGTTTAATCAGCGAATCCTTATGTATCCTTCTTCCTTAGATATACTGGGGGTTCGTCGATGTGGGTTTTACTAAGTAAAACCTTACGCGACGAACTCCGCGATTCACTCCCGTTTATGCTTCGCTACGCTCCTATAAACGGGGTCTCTGCGGACCAGGCCAAGGCCTGGTCGGACTCTACATTCTTGTATATATAATAAAAGAGACACACCTTTTGGTGTGTCTCTTTCGTTTAATCAGCGACTTCCTATCCTCCCAGGCCGTCACCAGCCAAGTACTTTCGGCGTTTACGAGCTTAACTACTGTG
>CAKPUJ010000053.1:0-5843 GCA_934191645.1 uncultured Veillonella sp.
TACGAAGGCATTTTACCTATGGTTAAACGCCGTCATTCGGAGGCTTCTACTGATGCTATGCGGGAAGAGTTTGAAAAGTTCATGTCCATCAAGCCTTGTACTACCTGCCATGGGGCTCGACTTAAACCAGAAGTACTAGCCATCACCGTAGGTGGCAAGAACATCGAAGAAGTGACTGATATGACTATCAAAGAGGCAGCACAATTCTTTTCATCCCTTAGCCTATCTCAGAGAGAGTTGGTCATCGGAGAACAGATTTTGAAGGAAATCAAGGCTCGTTTAGGTTTCCTTAATAATGTAGGTCTGGACTACTTAACTATGAGCCGTGCTGCGGGGACCTTATCTGGTGGGGAAGCCCAACGGATTCGTTTGGCCACCCAAATTGGATCTGGCTTGGTAGGGGTTCTTTACATTTTAGATGAACCATCTATCGGCCTTCACCAACGGGATAATGACCGCCTTATAGAAACCTTGAAGGGCCTTCGTGACTTAGGCAATACCCTTTTGGTGGTTGAGCATGACGAAGATACCATGCGGGCGGCGGACTTTCTCGTAGATATCGGCCCTGGCGCTGGCGAACATGGGGGCCAGGTCATCGCGGCTGGTCCTGTGCCAGAGGTCATGGCTAATCCTAAGTCCATTACAGGTCAATACTTGGCGGGCAAGAAGTTTATAGCCCTTCCTGAAAAACGGCGCAAGCCTGGTAAGGCTGCCATCGAGGTGCGAGGAGCTAAGGAAAATAACCTACAAAATATCAATGTGAAATTTCCTATCGGTCTCTTTAATGTGGTAACCGGGGTATCAGGTTCTGGTAAATCCACTTTGATTAATGAAATTCTATACAAGGGCTTATCCAACAAGCTTTACCGAACCTATCATCGGGTCGGCAAGCATAAAGAGATACGGGGGATGGACTATGTGGATAAGGTTATCAATATAGACCAAAGTCCAATTGGACGGACGCCACGGTCTAATCCTGCTACCTATACTGGTGTTTTTGATGCCATTCGGGAACTCTATTCCCAAACTCCAGAAGCCAAGATGCGGGGCTATAAGCAGGGACGCTTCTCCTTCAATGTGAAGGGTGGCCGCTGTGAGGCCTGCCGTGGTGATGGTATTATTAAGATTGAAATGCACTTCTTACCAGATGTTTATGTACCTTGTGAAGTCTGTAAGGGAGCCCGTTATAATCGGGAGACGTTAGAGGTTAAATATAAGGGCAAGTCCATAGCAGATGTTTTAGATATGACTGTGGATGATGCGGTTGATTTCTTTGCAGCCATTCCTAAAATCCACCGCAAGATGATTACCCTACAAGAGGTAGGCCTAGGCTACATTCGTCTAGGGCAACCCGCCACTACCTTGTCTGGTGGTGAGGCTCAACGGGTTAAGCTAGCGACAGAACTGGCTCGTCGGTCTACGGGTAAGACGATGTACATCTTGGATGAACCAACTACGGGCCTCCATGCCGAGGATATTCGCAAGCTCCTCTTAGTCCTTCAAAAGCTGGTGGATGCTGGCGATACTGTAGTCGTAATTGAACATAATTTAGATGTTATCAAAACGGCAGACTATATCATAGATTTAGGCCCTGAAGGAGGGTCTGGTGGGGGGACTATCATAGCCAAAGGGACTCCTGAAGAGGTGGCTAAGGTGAAAGAATCCTATACAGGCCGATTCTTGGAACCAGTCCTAAAACGGACTCGCAAATTTATGGAGGAAGCAGATAATGCCTAGTGAGGAACTACTAGAGAAGGTCAGTCATCTACCGACTAGCCCTGGGGTTTACCTCTGGCGGGATAAGTATAAGCGAATTATCTATGTGGGTAAGGCCATTAACCTTCGCAACCGAGTCCGGTCTTATGTTCGTCACGATGCCAATCGGGCCCCTAAGGTGACGGCTATGATGAAGCATGCTGTAGATGTGGAGACCATACAGACCAAGACGGAAATGGAAGCCTTAATCTTAGAAAACACTCTAATTAAGGAACATCATCCCAAGTACAACATCATGTTGCGAGATGATAAAACTTACCCCTATGTAAAAATTACGGTACAAGAAGACTTTCCCCGTCTCTTTATGACCCGCCGTCTTCTCCGAGATGGCGCTAAGTACTTTGGGCCCTTTACGGATGTAGGGGCTGTTCATGAGACTATTAAGCTCCTCCGCCAGTCCTTTCCCCTTAGGACCTGTCGGTCTATGAAGGTGGATAGGCCGTGTCTCCAGTATCATATGCATCGTTGCCAGGCCCCTTGTGTAGGCTATGTATCTAAGGAAGAATACAAGTCCTATATAGATCAAATTATTCAACTCTTTGAAGGTAAGGCCATACCTCTCCTAGATGACCTTAGGAAGGAGATGAAAGAGGCGGCAGAAGCTATGGAATTTGAAAGGGCTGCTATTCTTAGGGACCGTTTGCAGGCAGTGGATAAAATTCAAGAAAAACAGCGTATGGTGACGCAAAAGGCCAACGATATCGATGTCTTAGGCTTTGCCATGGACGATCGTCTAGCCTGTTTGCAACTCCTCTTTATTCGATCTGGCCGCCTTTTAGGGCGGGAGAACTACTTTGTACAAAACGAAGGGGATCGGCCGGATGAAATCATGACGGAATTTATCAAGCAATATTATGGCGCCTCTACATTTATTCCCAAGGAATTGCTTCTTCCTATGAAGTCAGAAGAAGAGGCCCTTTTCCAAGATTGGTTTACCGATATGAAGGGGCAGCATGTGACTATAGGTGTGCCGCAAAAGGGCTATAAACATGACCTGATTAAGATGGCCCATGAAAATGCAGAAACCTTTTTGGCAGAACGTCACCGCCAGTGGCAGTATCAGATTGATAAGTCTGGCGGTGCTGTAAAGCGCTTGGCCCAGGTGTTGGACCTACCACGCCTGCCTGAACGGATGGAGTGCTTTGATATTTCCCATACTCAGGGCACGGAAACCGTAGCCTCTATGGTAGTTTTTGAAGGTGGCAAGCCGGCCAAAAAAGAATATCGTAAGTTCAAACTCCGCACAACAGAGGGTAAACCGGATGACTTTAAGTCTATGGCGGAAATCATGGAGCGGCGCTATGGGAAGGAAACGGATTGGCCTATGCCAGACCTTATCATCATCGATGGGGGGAAGGGGCAACTGAATGCCTCCATCCATCTCATTCGTCAGGTAGGGGTGACCGATGTGCCGGTTATATCCCTAGCTAAACGGATTGAAGAAGTCTTCGTAGAAGGTCAATCAGAATCCATCATCCTTTCACATCATTCGCCAGAGCTTCAACTCTTGCAACAAATCCGGGATGAGGCCCATCGCTTTGCCATTACCTTCCACCGTAAGTTGCGGGGTAAGCGTAACCTAGAATCCATATTAGACCACATTGAGGGAATTGGTCCTAAGCGCCGGAAGGGCCTCTGGGCTCGTTTTCCAACTATGGAGGCCATGCGGCAGGCCTCTGTAGAAGAATTAGCCCAGGCAGACGGTATGAATATGGTAGCGGCTCAAAAGGTATATGACTTCTTCCGCCTGTCCAAGATGGAGAAGCAAGAAGTTTTAAAACAATAAATCTAGTGGCGAAAGTTACTTACAATACAGGACAGCTCTTATGAGCTGTCCTTTTATTTTGGCTTTCTGCAGCCCATCTCTCTCGAAGTGCTTATATTTTTCTGCGTCATCCTGCTTGTAAGATCTAATTTATTTTAAAACCTATCGTTGACAAAGGAATTAAAATAAAATACAATGAGTTCATATCCTACATAAGTGGTATGAATATAATTTGTTGATATATATTAATAGAAAGTAGGTTGACTGGTATGAGTCAAGAAGTAGATGTGAGCAGAGTTAAAGATCCTTCTATTGCAGAAGCACGCAAGGAAGTGGAGTTTCAACGGGCTATGAACCCATGCCCAATTGACTTCTCTGAATTCCAATCCTCTAATCCTCGCCAAGGGGAACAAAAAGAGTATGATGGTTCAAACTTTAATAAGCGTCAAAAGTATTCAGACAACGAAGAACCTCAATTCACTACGGATTTTGGTAATGAACCTGGTCAATTGCCAGTGGAAGCTAATCGCTACCGCTTAATCTGGTCTAAGCATTGCCCATGGGCTCACCGCATTAAAATCGCCATCGATCTCTTGGGTCTTGATAAGGTTATCTCCGATGGCGTGGTTGATCCATTGCGTCCTGCTGGGGTCGTAGGTGACTGGTTCTTCACCTTAGATCCAAACGATGTGGACCCTGTATTAGGGATTAAATCTCTAGGAGAGGCTTATCGTAAGGGAGATCCTAACTATGATCAACGGTCTACTGTACCAGCGATTGTAGATGAAAAAACGGGTGCTGTTGTTAATAATGACTACCATGACTTGGTCATCCAACTCTATAAGGGTTTCCAAGACTATATTTCCCCAGATGCACCTGATATTTATCCAGAAGAATTGCGGGCTGATATTGATGCCTTGAATATCGTTATCTATGCGGACTTTAACTTGGCTGTTAATTTGGCTGCCTTGGTTACCAGCCAAAAGGATTACGAATATTATGTAGAACGGGTCTTCCGCCGATTGGATTGGTTGGAAGAACGTTTATCTAAACAACGGTACCTCATGGGTGATACCATTACGGAACCGGATATCCGGATTTTCCCAACGTTGGCTCGTTTTGACTTGGTCTTCTACCAAAAATACTATGTCAATAGAAAACGTCTTCGTGACTATCCAAACCTTTGGAACTATGCTAAAGACCTTTACAGTCATCCTGCTTTTGGAGGAACTACAGACTTTGACTCTATGCGCAAGCGTTTCTATGTGGTAGACCATACGCCATTTGAAGATTTGCCTCGTCTCGTGCCAGTAGGTCCTGATGATGCGGATTGGAAGGAACCAAACGACCGAGCTCAAAAATTCGCTAAGTAAGATGAGTAAGTAGGTGATTGGGTGGATGCCTTAACACAGGAACTGATTAATTGCATAGAAACCACAGATTTGGCCCAAAGGTCAGATCTTTTGAATCAGGCACAGAAAGCCTTTCTTGATTACTTAGGAGCCATGACGGCTGCCTTTGATAAGGAAGGGGTTAGGTCTCTTGAGAGTTTTCTGGACCTATCTAAGGCTAGTGATAAAGCTTTGTATTATGGCTTTGCCTCTCACTATTTAGACTATGATGATGCACAGGCTAACCTGCAGGGGCATTTTTCCACAGTTATTTATTCAGCCCTCTTAGCCATTTTAGATGAGCAAGATTCTTGGGCAGATTTTTTAGAGGCCTATGTAGTTGGGGCTGAACTGGAGGGAATTTTTGGTTACTTGATTAATCCTTCCTACCGCTTGCAGGGTTGGCACCCTACAGCTACGGTAGGCCCTATGGGGGCTGCTGCGGCAATAGGCAAATTGCGAGGCCTAAGAGGGGAGGACTTAGCTTCTCTCTTATCCTTGGCGGTTACCCAGTCTTCTGGCTTAGCACTTCAGTCTGGATCGGATGGCAAACCCCTCCACGCAGGGCTAGCAGCCCGCAATGCCGTATGGGCTTATGAACTCCTAAGAAACACCACACTTAAGGCAGCGCTCAACCCTTTTGACCCGCAAGAGGGATGGTTTAAGGTGGCGGCTAATAGAATCATTCAAGAGGGGGATTTTGCCAGGGACTGGCTCAAGCCTGGGCAGATTATTAGCCCTGGTCTTTGGACTAAAGAACATCCTTATTGTTCTGCCGGTATATCCGGTGAGTCCTGTGCTAAGGCCCTCTATCATCGATGGCAAAAAGATTTTAAAGCTGACTTGGAGGCTAACCAAACTAAAGGAAATCAAACCGGTTCCATCTGGGACTGTATAGAGAAGGTGGATAT
>CAKPUJ010000054.1:0-5724 GCA_934191645.1 uncultured Veillonella sp.
ATGTAAACTGGGAACCGGTTACCCATAAGGTTGTTCCTATTGGAACTGTTTTGACCATGGTAGGGACTGGATCAGAAATGAATGGCGGTTCTGTTATCACCAATGAAGCAAAAAAACTTAAGAATGGCCGTAATTTTGAATCCAATATGTTCCCTCAATTTTCTATATTGAATCCTGAATTTACCTATAGCGTTCCTGAATACCAAATGCTATCCGGTATTTTTGATGCAATGTCCCACTTAATGGAACAATACTTTGCCGGCACTGATGATAATGTGACAGACTACCTTATTGAAGGCTTGCTACGGTCTCTTATCCATGCAGGGCGCCAGGCTAAGGCTGATCCTCGTAATTACGAAGCACGGTCTAATATTATGTGGGCTGCTTCTTTAGCTCTTAACACCATGTTGGCGTTAGGCAAACAGGGAGGGGACTGGGAAGTACATATGATTGAACATCAAATAGGTGCTTATACTGATTGTGCTCATGGTATGGGTTTGTCTGCTATATCCGTCCCATATTATAAAATGGTCTATAAAAATAACCCAGCCAAGTTTGTCCGCTTTGCCAATGTTGTATGGGGGATTCAAATAGATGGCATGACAGAAGACCAAGCTGCTTTGGCTGGTATTGATGCCCTTGGTTCCTATATCAAAGAAATGGGGATGGCTAGTAATTTACGGGAGCTTAATACCCAGGAAGAAATGCTTCCAGCAATTGCCGAATCGACCATCCTTCTAACGGGTGGTTACAAGACATTGACTAAGGAAGATGTTATGACCATTTTGAAGGAAGCCTTTTAAGAGAAAGAGACTCCCAGACAAAACTATCTATAGATATAAAGAGACCCTAGCTTACTAGCTAGGGTTTCTTTAGCTTGTGTATAATAAAAGTATATGTAGATATTCTATAAGGAGTTTGTATGACTTTTCTATCCTCTAAGGGCGCGGGCTTAGCCCTTTGCTTTATCTTGGCCTTACCTTGTTATTTCTTGGGTAAGTTGGTCCCCATGGTAGGGGGGCCCATATTTGCAATTATTTTGGGCATTATCCTAGGTATTTTTTATACAAATCGATCTTACACGGAGCAGGGGATTGGCTTTACAGCTAAGAAGGTACTCCAATATGCGGTTATCTTCTTAGGTTTTGGACTCAATATTGGAGAGGTCATCCATGTTGGCCTATACTCCCTGCCAGTTATTATCTCGACCATAGCAACATCTTTAATCGTAGCCTATCTGGCTTATAAGATGCTCAAGGTAGAAGCTAAGTCAGCAGTTCTGGTAGGGGTGGGGTCATCTATTTGTGGTGGCTCTGCCATTGCAGCCACAGCTCCTGTTATCAAGGCCGATGGTAGTCAAATCGCTCAAGCTATCTCTGTGGTTTTTTTCTTTAATGTCATTGCCGCTTTTGTTTTTCCTAACTTAGGTGATGTGTTAGGCCTTTCCAACATGGGCTTTGGACTCTTTGCGGGGACTGCTGTTAATGATACTTCTTCTGTAACAGCTACAGCAGCTATTTGGGATGAAATGCATCCTGGTGCTCATGCCTTGGAGTATGCAACCATAGTTAAGCTGACCCGGACCTGTGCCATCATTCCTATCACAATGGCCTTAGGTATCTATGAGACCATGAAGACCAAGCGGGCTCAAGGAGACCATGGACAGGGATTGAATATAGCTAGTATATTACCTCGTTTTATTATTTATTTTATCCTAGCTTCTTTAATCACGACATTAGCAAATTTTTTAGGGCTAGGTAAAGACATCTTTGATCCCTTTAAAGAAATAGCTAAGTTTATGATCATCATGGCTATGGTAGCCATAGGTCTTACTACAAACATAGTTACCCTGGTCAAATCTGGTGGTCCTGTACTAGCCTTAGGCGGTCTCTGTTGGGTGGCTATATCCCTAGTTAGTCTCTGGGTGCAGGGCCTTATTGGTCAGTGGTAAGATATAGGGTATAATAGAGAAAAGCTCCTGTGAGCACTTATGAAGTAAATTGAGCATAGCTATGCTTATGTATAATAAAGGAGACCTAGTATGGCAAAAGATTGTTCCTTCGATGTTGTATCTGAAGTAGATATGCAAGAAGTTGATAATGCAGTGAATCAAGCGATTAAAGAAATCGGTACACGGTATGACTTCCGCGGATCTAAATCTGAAATTTCATTGGACGGTGATACGATTAAACTTATTGGTGACGATGAATATAAATTGGGTGCTGTTGTAGATGTCCTTAAGGGCAAGATGGTAAAGCGCAATGTATCCATTAAGAACCTTGAATTCGGCAAGGTTGAGCCAGCATCTGGCGCTACTGTTCGCCAATTGGTAACTATTAAAAAAGGTATTTCTCAGGAGAATGCCAAAAAAGTAACCAAGGCTATTAAGGATATGAAAATCAAGGTGCAGGCTTCTATCCAAGGTGATCAAGTACGGGTGTCCGGCAAGGATAAGGATGACTTACAAGCAGTTATCCAAATGCTTAAGAATTTAGATGTACCAGTAGAATTACAATTCACTAACTTCCGTTCCTAAGAGGATCCCTCTAGGGTTAAACTATAGCTTATGAAAATTAATAGGCTAGCTGATTGATACTAATATAGAATACGAGTAGGACTCAATGAGTCCTACTTTTTTTGTCAAGGCTGTTATTAGTAAAAATAGATTTTACTCTATATTTATATTTTGATAAAAGTTCTCATTGACAATAAATTTTAAATTGAGTACTATAAAGACAAGTTATTGAGAAATTTTATCATTACGATGCTTAATAGATATAGAAAAGAGGAATTGTATGAGTCAGCTTGGCATTATTGTTGCTTCCTTTGGTTCCGTTTATGCAGAGGCGGTAGAAAAGTCGGTAGATGCACTTGTGGAAGATGTGAATGAGGCTTACCCTGATGCGGTTGTAGAACGGGTCTTCCTATCTCCAGCTCTGGTGGAAAAATGGAATGAATTGGAAGAAAAACCTGTATTGGATTTGGAAGGGGCTTTGGCTAGTTTAGAAGCAAAAGGTGTCACGGAAGTATATATTCAACCTATGTCCGTGGTTAATGATCCTTGTTACCAGGACTTGCGACGCCAGGTATCCAAGTATGTGCGAGAACGGACCTATTCATTTTCCTCTATATATGTGGGCAAACCGCTTTTGGCATCCTTGGGCGTTAAGAATCATGTGGATGACTATGAGCAAAGCTTAGAGTCTATTTATCGTCATGTAGGTCCATCTGCTATCAACAAGACGATCTTACTCATGGCTAATGGTAATGCTCAATTAGAATACGCCACCTTACAAATGAAGGCTCTTTGTGCGGGTATGAACAATGTGGTAGTATTTACATCTAATGGATTCCCTAACTTTAAGCAGTCCCTCCAATTCTTACGAGCTTCTGGTCATACAGAAGTTTTGGTGGTGCCTATGGCTGTGATAGGGTCCTCCCATCTCATGGACTACTTGGGGGGCAACCGGTCTGATTCCGTAGCGACTCTCTTAGCTGAGGCTGGCTATAAGGTGGATATTTGGAACCAGGGCTTAGGGGAAAATCCTTATATCCGTGGTCTTTTCCTCAAGCACATCAACCAAATGATGCAATTTGTGGAACGCCGTAAATCAGACGGTCCTGTGGATCGCGCTCAAAAGTCTTCGGTTACCTTAGTCAAAGGAGCCTAAGACCTACAAATGTATACATGTATACATATAAAGGACTCTCTATGAGGGTCCTTTTTTTGTGGTATTATGGCATAGAAAAGGGCTACTAGGCTTTAATTATATGTTAATCCTTTATAAGAATCCTATGGTATCCACTAGGAGGAGGACCACTAATGAACGATCTTGCTATAGTAGTAGTTGCTTATGGGACTACTAATGAAGACCAGGCTAATCAGACAATTCTGCCTCTATTTGCCTCCATCAAGGAGGCTTTTCCAAAACATACAGTATCCTTAGCCTATAGTTCAATGAAGATTGTCAGTAAGATTCGGGATCGAGGGGGCCAAGTGGCTTCCTTAGAAGACTGTTTGGAAGGCTGCCAAGCAAAGGGATTTAAAAAGGTCTTAGTAGAGCCCCTCTTTGTCACAGAAGGGGAGGCATTACTCAACCTAGATAAACGACTCAGGGTTTTTGGTCAGACTCATGCGAGCATGGTTTTACACAGAGGTGAGCCTTTGATTCCTGCTGGTCGAGAGGGAGACCAAGCAGTCTTAGAAGCCTTAAAGGATTATGTTAAACCTAGTCTTGAAGAAAGTAACAATCGTCATGGCCTTTTGCTGATAGGTCATGGTGGACTTGCGGTGACTCATCGTATTTATGAGAGTTTACGAGTTGCTTTAGATGCTATCTGTCCTATTCCTTTACGGATAGGAGCCTTGACGGGAACGGCTAACTTGTTGTCCCAGGAAGGCTTGGATAGCCTAGCCCTGTGGGTGGAGGACCATTGGATAGATCAAGTTCATATTTATCCTCTTTTTTATACGGTAGGCTATCATGTGAATAAGGATATAGTTGGCCCTGGGCCAGACTCTATATGCTCTCAGTTGAGTCGACGACAAGTCGATACGGTTCCTCATTTGTTAGGTCTTGGTCAATCTAAATCAGTAGCTAAGATAGTGATAAATGAAATATCGAAAAAAATAAAAATACTACTTGAACAATAATCATTATTGAGTATATAATATAGATGTAATTCGATTTAAATAAAGTTATTTACATATCTTAGGAGGCTATTATGGCTATTCATGATCTCATCAAAACTGGCGATTGGAAGGGTGAAAAACACGTTCCTGTTATCACATGCCCAGATACGTTCCAAAAGGGCCAAGCAACAACTATCGAGTTAGCTGTAGGTAAAGAAATTGCTCACCCAAATACATTGGAACATTACATCAAATGGATTAAATTGTATTTCGTAGCAGAAGGCACTCAAAACCCTGTTGAAGTAGCAGAACTTAACTTTATCGCCCATGGTGAAGGGGAAGTTTTGGCACAACCAACTGGTACAGTAACAGTTGCCTTGCCTACATCTGGTAAATTGATCGCTGTTTCCTATTGCAATATTCACGGCTTATGGGAATCTGAAAAGGATATCACTGTAGCATAGACTAGTTGTCTTTTATACAATTGCATTGTAACGATATCACAGTAACGTAAACTTAGACTCCTTACGCTGCTTGATATATGCCCCTGATCCAAAGATCAGGGGCTTTTTGTTGGTTTGCGTCTAGTGAAACTTAAAAAAATGTCCGTAGTGGATGGATAAATATCCCTTCAGTAAAGAAAAAACCCTATAAATCCCTTTACATAGGCATTTCTATAGGGTAGAATTAAATCATATTTGTTGATATTCATTCAGATAAATGAGGGATTTTTCGTGCCTTTAATCGTTAAAAAATTTGGTGGTTCTTCCGTAGCAACACCAGAAAAAATATTTAATATCGTGGATCGTGTCTTACGCGAACGCCAAGAGGATGATCAAACCGTCATCGTCGTATCTGCCATGGGAGATACAACGGATGATTTGGTAGGCTTAGCTAAGCAAGTGACCAATAAACCCTATGGTCGGGAGATGGACCGTCTTCTCTGCACTGGGGAACAGGTAACTATTTCCTTGATGGCCATGGCCTTCGAAACACGGGGGCAAAAAGCTATCTCTATGACTGGTGCCCAAGCCGGGATTAAGTCCTCCGATGCCTTTAACAAAGGCCGTATTTTGGGGGTAGAACCAGGT
>CAKPUJ010000055.1:0-4903 GCA_934191645.1 uncultured Veillonella sp.
CTAAGTAGAGCATGTTTGGACCATCGGAAAGGGCCTCCTCTGGGTTATCATGAACTTCAAAGAAGAGTCCATCCACACCAGAGGCTACTGCAGCCCGTGCCAAATTAGGTACAAACTCCCGCTGTCCAGAAGACTTAGTTCCGGCCCCGCCAGGTAATTGCACAGAGTGGGTCGCATCAAAGATTACAGGATAGCCAAACTCCCGCATAATTGGGAATGAACGCATATCGACAACCAAATTATTATAGCCAAAAGAAAAACCCCGTTCTGTTAACATAAGGTTTTCATTGCCCGATTCTTTCATCTTGTTAAGGACATTTTCCATATCCTTTGGCGCCATAAATTGTCCTTTTTTTACATTCACGCATTTACCTGTTTTAGCAGCTCCATATACAAGGTCTGTTTGGCGGCAGAGAAAGGCTGGAATTTGAAGAATATCCAAAACTTCTGCAGCTGGTTCGACTTGTTCAATGGAATGGATATCAGATACCACAGGAACCTGTAACTCTTTCTTGATATGAGCTAAAATCTTAAGCCCTTCTTCTAAGCCCGGACCGCGGAAGGAATTAAAACTAGACCGGTTTGCCTTATCAAAGGAAGCCTTAAATACATAGGGAATACCTAATTTCTGACAAATGGCTTTAGTCCGGCGACCTATTTCAAGTGTTCTCTCAGGATCTTCAATAACACAAGGCCCTGCCAAGAGAAAGAGGCCTTTACCTCCACCAATTGTTACATCACCAACTTGTACTGTTTTCATATATATGTCCTCTTATAAATCATTGTAAAAGTAAATTTTGCTATAACTTATGCCTCTAAGGTGCAAAAGATGGCATTAACCCGTTCTAAATCTTCTGGTGTATCTACACCTACAAAGCGTTTATCCGTCTTAATAACCCGAATGGCATAACCGTTTTCTAAGGCCCGCAATTGTTCAAGAGATTCGGTTTCTTCCGCAGGCGTTGGATCCATCTTAGCATAGTCCAAGAGGAAATGACGGCGATAGGCATAAATCCCCACATGCTTCATAGGCGGGTTTATAAAGGCATGACGTGGGTATGGAATCAAAGACCGGGAGAAGTACATAGCGTCACCCCGCTTATTGCAAATGACCTTTACAGCCGACGGTTCATCGTATTCTTCCTCCAAGAGAGGGGAGGCTACAGTGGCCATTTGTAGGTTTGCATCTTCTACGAAGAGGTCGGCTAATTGATCAATTACATCTGCATCAATTAAGGGTTCATCCCCCTGCACATTAATAATCACATCAATATCCTGATGGTGACTAGCTACTTCTGCCAAGCGATCAGTACCTGTAGGATGGTTTGGCTGCGTCATAAGAGCCATACCTCCGAAAGACTCAACCTTATCAAAGACCCGTTGATCATCAGTAGCAACAATAACCAAGGCTGGTTTTTTAGCCTTAGATACTTGTTCGTAAACCCGTTGAATCATAGGTTTACCAGCTATATCTGCTAATGGTTTGCCAGGTAAGCGCGTAGACGCATAGCGGGCAGGAATTACGCATGCAAATTTCATGGTAATACTCCTTTCAATGTATGTGATGTATGGCTTTATTATACTACTTTTCTACTGTCTTATATATGAGCTGATTAAGCTCTTCAGCGCCAGATAGGAAATGTATTCCAATGGACAAGACATAGATAGGAATTTTAAACTCAGCTAGTCCTGACAACTGACAAATTTTAACAGCATCCTTTTCCGTAATCATAATGGCCTGTGCCCTCTTAGCAAAGGCTTCTTTCCAAATGGACACCAGGTCATCATTGCTAAAGTCGTGATGATCCCCAAATCCCATAACAGACTTCACATCATAACCCAGGGACTGAAGGGTTTTCCCAAAGGATTGAGGATTGCCAATTCCTGTGGCTGCCAAGACAGGCCGGCCAAGCTCTGCATCCGGTGCCATTGGCTGATCTGCTGTCAACCAATGGCTTAAATCATAGAGAGCCCGCGGCTGGTGGATTGTTTCAGCAATAGGAACATTCGGTACGAGTGCCTCTAATTTCTTTTTGGTAACCGCCAGTTCTCCTGCTGGTGCTTGATCTACCTTTGTTAAAACGATAGATTGAGCTCTTTTAAGCCCTTCCAGGGGCTCTCTCAAAAGACCTCGTGGAAGACAATGACCATAACCAAAAGGATTTGTCGCATCGATAAGAACTATATCTAAATCACGACTTAAAGCTCGATGTTGAAAACCATCGTCCAAAACCAGAACTTGCCCTAAGGCCCCCTCTTCTACCATTTGAGCAGACTTTGTCCGACTGCGACCGATGACCACGGAGGCTGCAGGTAAGGCCTTAGCTAATAGCCATGCTTCATCTCCAGACACATCGGGCTCAACCAACAACTTGCCATGATCAGAAATAAGTAAGCTTGAAGAATTATCTTTTGCACGATAGCCTCGGCTCAAAACCGTCGCTGCATACCCTTTTTCTGCTAATCTTTCACAGATATAACGAACCATAGGGGTCTTACCGGTACCCCCAGCAGTGATATTACCAACGGAGATGACAGGTAGGGAGGCGTAGTAGACGCCCTTGCCCTGATCAAAGCTCCGATTACGGCGGTTCACAGCCCAAGCATATCCTTGAGATAGGCTAGAAAGGCCCCTACGAAGGGCGCGACCTAGGCCATTGTCCATGTCACCAGAAACAATGTATTTAAATAGTTCTTCGCTCTTCATAAAGGCCTCCTATCAAGGGATAATATGTAAGGATTCAAACAATTTACGAATTTCTTGTATGTTTCTTTGTGTAGCCCCTCGATTTTCATGCATGAGAGTAATACAGTTTTGACTCATCTCTTGAGCTAAGTCCTTATTTTCACATAACTCTAACACTTTAGCCGTCAATGCCTTACCATCTTTGACAGATACACAGGCCTTAAAGTTGTTTAAAAGGGCAAAGATGTCCTTAAAGTTAAACATGTAAGGACCTACAATAATTGGTTTACCATGAGCGGCTGGTTCCAAGATATTATGACCACCGGTTTTCACCAAAGACCCACCTACAAAAATAATATCTCCTAAACTATAGAGTCGACCCAGTTCACCGATGGTGTCCAAAACAACCACAGGTATACCTTCATGAACGGGTTCTGTCATATCGGATCGACAAATACTAGCCAGGCCAAACTTTTTGGCCAAAGCAGATACATCATGACCTCGGTAAATTTCTCGTGGTGCAATAAGCAAACGAGCTTGTGGATACTTATGTAAAACAGATTGGAAGGTTTTAAAGAGGATTTCTTCTTCTCCCTTGTGGGTGGATCCAGCTACGATAATCGGATGATTATTATGGAAGCCAAATTCTTCTAAGAGTTCTTGTTTTTCCTCTGCTGTCACCGTTGCATAGGTTTGGTCATACTTCATATTACCCGTTACGGTCACATTCTCTTTTTTAGCCCCCAACTGTTCAATGTAGTCCGCATCAAACTTAGACTGCATACAAAAGCGCGCAATAGAGCTTAGCATCTCATGAGTGAAAGACTTTATATAGCGATAGCGTTTCATGGACCGATCAGAAATCCGGCCATTCACCATCATAACAGGAATCTTTAATTCTTCTGCGATACGGAGGAAATTTGGCCAAATTTCTGTTTCCACCAAAAGGATGGATATAGGTTTAATACTTTGTAAGATACGTCGGGTCAAAACGGGCAAATCTAGCGGGAAGAAAATAATCCCTTCCGCTTCTGGAATAATCCGCTCAGCCATTGCATGACCCGTAGCAGTAACAACGGAAACAACAACGACCGCATCAGGAAACTCGCGCTTAATTTCCTTAACCAAGGGGGATGTCGCTACAATTTCCCCTACCGATGCAGCATGGACCCAAATAGCCCGCCGACCTTCAATTTTTTTCATAAGAGAATCCGGCATATAACCAGCACTCTGTTTGATACGCTCATAAAAGCCTTCTTCAAAGGTTAGTCGATACAGAATAACCGGAATGAGGCCTATCCAGTAAAAGATGAGCAGCACATTATAGATCCAATACATAATTATCCTTTTTCAGCAAATTGAACGGAGTGTAAATGGCGATAAAGACCATCCTCGATGGCTAACAGTTCCTCGTGAGTCCCCTCTTCTACCATCTTTCCTTGGTCTAATACGACAATCTTGTCCGCATTTTGAACCGTCGATAATCGGTGGGCAATAACAAAGGCTGTCCGTCCCTTCATAAGACGATCCAAAGCCTCTTGTACCAATTTTTCAGATTCCGTATCCAAGGCAGAAGTCGCTTCATCCAAGATGAGGATAGATGGGTTTTTAAGAATCGCCCGTGCGATAGCCACCCGCTGCCGTTGACCACCAGAAAGAGATGATCCTCGTTCACCAACAATGGTATCCAAACCATCTGGCATGCCCTTAATAAATTCTAAGACATTGGCAGCTTCTGCTGCTTGATAAACCTCTTCTGGACTCGCATCTAGGCGACCATAGAGGATATTATCTCGAATCGTCGTATTGAAGAGCATTGTATCTTGTGGCACATGACCAATATGTTGGCGAAGGGATTGAATCGTTACATCTCGGATATCGATACCATCAATGTGAATGGCACCACCTGTCACATCGTAAAATCGAGGCAATAAGTTTGCCAATGTAGTTTTACCTGCCCCAGAAGGCCCTACGATAGCAATCATTTGACCCGCTTCAACAGAGAGATTAAAGTCGGTTAGCGCATTCTTTTCTCCATCGTAGGAGAAATCCACATGAGTAAAATCTACCTTGCCTTTGACTTGACTTAGAACCTTTGCATTTGCTTTTTCCACCACATCTGATTGCGTGTCCAAGATGACAAAGAGGCGGTCCGCAGCAGCCAAGGATCGTTGGATAGACCCATATACCTGACTCAATCGCTTAACTGGATTAGAT
>CAKPUJ010000056.1:0-4897 GCA_934191645.1 uncultured Veillonella sp.
CATCCTTCCTTTACTCTGTAGATTTTGATGGCATGGATGTACAAGCAGCAGCTAACCTCTTGACCATCCTTATTCTGCTCATTGTCTTGATCCTCATCATCGCCTTTTGCGTACGTGTCGGTAATAGCCGAATTGGCCGTGCCTTTGCAGCGATTAAGGCAGATGATCACGCAGCAGAACTCATGGGCATTAATGTAGTTTACTATAAGATGTTGTCCTTCGTTGTGGGTGCTTTCATGGCCGGTGTAGGCGGTGGTCTTTATGCCCATATTACTAACTTCATTAACCCAACTGACTTTGGCTACCATAAGGTTGTACAAATTCTCTTGTATCCGGTGTTCGGTGGTTCCGATGTAGTATGGGGTTCCCTGTTAGGCTCCTTCGTCCTCACCCTCTTGCCAGAAGTTCTTCGCTTCTTATCCGATTACCGGGATATCATTTACGGCCTTCTCTTGGTAGTTCTTATGGCTTTCCGTCCAAATGGTATTTTGACAGAGTCATTAACTGCTAAGATTGCACGCAAGTTGGGCGTTCATAAGGATCCTAAAATTCCTGAAACTCAAGTTTTGACAGAACGTTTCGAAGCCTATAAACGGGCTCATGAAGACGAAAAATAGGAGGTGATACCATGCTATTAGAATTGAATGAAGTTTCTAAACGCTTTGGTGGTGTAGCCGCTTTGACAGGTATCACCTTTAGCGTAAAGGAAGGGGAGGTGTATGGTGTTATCGGTCCAAATGGGGCTGGCAAAACGACCCTCTTCAACTTGATAACAGGTGTATTCCCTGTGTCGGAGGGGGAAATCGTCTTTGACGGCATGTCCGTTGTAGGCGTTAAACCTCATCGTACAGTAGAAATGGGTATTGCCCGCACCTTCCAAAATATCCGTCTCTTCGGCTCTATGACAGCCTTGGAAACTGTTCTTACAGGCATGCACTGCCGGACTGGTTCTGGTGTCTTGGCCTCCTTCCTAAGGACTAAGCGCCAACGGGTAGAAGAAGAACGTTGCCGTGGCATTGCTTATGAGTTCCTCAAATTGGTTGGCCTTGAAGCGGATGCTAACGAAGTGGCTACTTCCTTGCCATATGGCAAGCAACGGCGCCTTGAAATCGCCCGTGCCTTAGCCACTCATCCACAATTAATTCTCTTGGATGAACCAGCGGCAGGTATGAATGATAGTGAAACGGAATCTCTTCGCCAGTTGATTGGTAAGATTCGCGACCTCGGTATTACTGTAGTTGTTATTGAACATGATATGAATCTTATGATGAATATTTGTGACCGCTTGGTAGTATTCAACTTTGGTAAAAAAATAGCCGAAGGAACGCCACAAGAAATTCAAGATAATCCAGAAGTTATCGAAGCTTACTTAGGGAAGGAGGATTAACATGTTAGAACTTAAAGGCGTCGTATCTGGTTACGGCAACATTACAGCATTGAAATCCATCGACCTAAGTGTGCCAGAAGGGAAGATCGTATCCCTCATCGGTGCTAATGGGGCGGGTAAATCTACGACTATGCGGACCATTATGGGGCTTGTAAAAGCGCGCGAAGGGTCTATCTCCTTCTTGGGTCAAGATTTGACTAAGCTCAAAACTCACGAGATTGTAAAAGCTGGCATCTCTTTGGTTCCAGAAGGCCGGCAAATCCTTCAAGATATGACCGTCTATGAAAACTTGGAAATGGGTGCTTATATCCGTGATGATAAGGCTGGTATTGAAGAAGATATTAAGAAAGTCTTCAAACGATTCCCAATTTTGGATGAACGGTCCTATCAATTGGGAGGAACCTTATCCGGTGGACAACAACAAATGTTGGCTATCGGCCGTGCCCTTATGGCCCGTCCAAAACTCTTGCTTTTGGATGAACCTTCCATGGGCTTAGCCCCTTTGGTGGTGAATGAAATCTTTGAAGTTATCAAGGAAATTAGCCAAGAGGGGACAACCGTTTTGGTGGTTGAACAAAATGTACGGCAAGCCTTAAAAATTGCTGACTATGCCTATGTTTTGGAAACTGGGAAAATGGTTTTGGACGGCTCTGCTGAAGATGTGCGCCATGACCCTCGCGTTATGGAAGCCTACTTGGGCGGCCGCGTAGAATAAAATCTATAGCTCACCTATCAAAGGGACTGGTCATTAGACCAGTCCCTTTTCTATGGCTAGTTGTTACTATTACTCCTGTCAGAATGTCTTTGTTTAACTTTTTTTTTATTTTTCTGATTGATACATATAGGATTGAATGTCTGCCTCATATGAACAAAAAAATTTTTTTATATGAGAATGGGCGTGAAAAAATAGTGAAAATACAGATGAAATAAGACTTATAAGCCTCTTTCTGTGTTTCTTTTGCAATTGGGATATATGGTAGATTATCTTGAATTACTCTACTATATATGGTATATTACTACTGTAATCTTTAAAAAATAAAGACTATATGAATAGCCACACCTTAGGATGTGGTATTTTTGTGGCCTTATGGGGTCATTACAGTGTGATAGGGGGATTGGGTGCTCTTAGATGGAAGTATGACCCAATGCTTTTTTCTAAGAACATCTAATTCTACAAGAAGAGATGTAACTATAACTAGGGGGTAAACAGTCATGTTGCAAGTAATAAAACGCGACGGCACTAAGGTGCCATTTGATAAGGCTAAGATTGCTAAAGCAATCGAGAAGGCTGAGCATTCTTCTACAGGCCTCTTTGAAGAAGGCCTGGCAGATCGCATTGCGGGGGAAATCGAAGACTATGCTAAGGCCATTAATAAAGACTTAACTATCTATGCTATCGAAGACCAAGTTTACTACAAACTCCTAGAAAATAAGAATCCGGCTACAGCTCGGGCCTATGAAAACTACAAGGCTGTACAAGCTTTCAAACGGCAACAAAACACTACTGATGATGATATCATTGGCCTTTTAGACCGATCTAATGTAGCTGTTTTGGATGAAAACTCCAATAAGGATGCGGCTATTGTGTCCACCCAACGTGACCTTATCGCAGGGGAAGTATCTAAGGATATTGCCCGTCGTAAGATCATTCCTACGGATATATTGGAAGCTCACGACTCTGGGGCTATTCACTTCCATGATATGGACTATATCATCCAACCAATGTTCAACTGCTGCCTTATCAACTTGGAAGATATGTTGAACAATGGGACTGTTATTAACGGTAAGAAGATTGATACACCAAAATCCTTCCAAGTAGCCTGCACGGTGACCACGCAAATTATCGCCCAAGTGGCATCTGGCCAATATGGCGGCCAATCCATTAATGGTATTGACCGTATTTTGGCTCCATTCGTTCGTAAATCCTATGATAAACTCTTGGCACAAGTTATCGAAGAACAAGTGGAAGTCTATGGCATGGAACCAAACATGGAAAAGGCTAAAGAAATCGCTTGGAAACGGACCCGCAAGGAAGTTAAAGACGGTATACAAACTATCCAATACCAAATTAACACCCTTATGACTACCAATGGGCAAGCGCCATTTGTAACCCTTTTCATGCACTTCGATCCTAAATCTGAATACGCTAAAGAAGCGGCTCTTATTGACGAAGAGATTTTGAAACAACGGATTCAAGGTGTTAAAAACGATGCGAATGTGTACATCACACCAGCTTTCCCTAAGTTGATTTACGTTTTGGATGAACACAACATTCACCCAGATGCGCCATACTACTATTTAACTGAGCTGGCTGCTAAATGTACGGCTAAACGCATGTATCCAGACTATATTTCCGCTAAGAAAATGCGTGAAATCTACGATGGTAATGTATTCTCTCCAATGGGCTGCCGGTCCTTCTTGGCTCCATGGAAGGACCAAAATGGTAACTTTAAGTTCGACGGTCGCTTTAATATGGGCGTTGTATCTCTAAACTTGCCACAAATTGGGATTTTGGCGAATGGGTCCGAAGAAAAATTCTTTGAAATCTTGGCTAAACGTTTGGATTTGGCTAAGAGAGCCCTCCTTCTTCGCTATAACCTCTTGAAGGATGTGGTCTCCGATGTATCGCCTATTCACTGGCAACATGGTGCTATTGCCCGCTTGGGTAAGGGGGAAAAGATTGGTAAATACCTAGAAAATGGCTATGCGACCATCTCTCTTGGCTATATTGGTATCTATGAAGCAACCAAACTCATTACCGGTGAGTCTAATACGGGTAAAAAGGGATCTGTTTTTGCCTTGAAGGTCATTGATGCCCTTCATGATGCAACTGAAAGTTGGAAGAAAGAAACAGGCTTAGGATTTGGTCTCTATGGGACGCCTGCAGAATCCTTGACCAATCGTTTCTCCTCCTTGGACCGCGCTCGCTTTGGTATCATTGAAGATATCACTGATAAGGGGTACTATACTAACTCCTACCACGTAAACGTACGAGAAGAAATTAATGTCTTCGATAAGTTCAAATTTGAATCAGAATTCCAAAAACGCTCTACTGGTGGTTGCATATCCTATGCGGAAATTCCTAATATGACCAACAACATCGAAGCTGTTTTGACCATGATTAAGTACATTTATGACAATATTTCCTATGCGGAATTCAATACTAAATCCGATTATTGCCATGAATGTGGCTTTGATGGAGAAATTATTCTCAATGAAAATAATGAATGGGAATGTCCTCGTTGCCATAATAAAGACCGTGATAAACTGACAGTTATTCGTCGGACATGCGGTTACTTGGGTGAAAACTTCTGGAACGAAGGCCGTACCAAAGAAATCAAAGACCGCGTAATGCATATATAAGAGCGCTTTCAAATGATTAGGAGTGAGGCTTGGCCGAACGACGCAATCATTTGCTAAAAGCGCCTTGCTCAGGGACGTCCAAGAAAGCAAGCGAAGCGCAGCTTGATTGGAAACGGCCTACGAGCTTGAGCGCAAGTGGTAAGGGAC
>CAKPUJ010000057.1:0-4804 GCA_934191645.1 uncultured Veillonella sp.
TGCAAGCCCAAAAAGACGAAGATCTCTTCCAAAAAACCTTCCAAGATAAGGGGGTCACCCTGGACCAAGTGCCGTACTGGCAGGACCTGTACTCCCGTTGGGATCAGGTGGCCCGCCAAATAGCTAATTACGACCAAGAACGCCAGGGGCTTCTGGCCCTCCAAGAGGCGGCTAAGGAGGCATTGGCTAGCCAAGGACAAGAGCCGGCAGCTCCTGACCAAGAGCTAGTCAAGACATTGGAAATAGCCCATAATGCGAGCCTGCAAGCCCTAGGGGCCCATGAAGCCAATTTAGTTGCTCGCCGTCATAAACGGGATATTCTGGTAAAACTAGAGAGCAAGGCTAAGGAGGATCAAGATAAGGTCCTCTTTATCAAGAGCCTATCCGATTTAGCCAATGGAGACGACCCTAGGCTCAAGGGGATTAGCTTTGAACGGTATGTACTAGGGACGATACTCGATGAGGTTATCTTGGCGGCCAATGTCCGCTTAGCCCATATGAGTCGTAAACGCTATAGCTTAGAACGGGCTACCTTAGGACAGGTTTCAGGGCGAGGTAAACAAGGCCTTGATATTATGGTTTTTGATGCCTATACGGGCCAGAGTCGGCCTGCAGGGACCCTATCTGGTGGTGAATCCTTCCTAGCCTCTATGGCCTTGGCTTTAGGCATGGCCGACATAATCCAGGCTTATGCAGGAGGGATTCACATGGATGCGATCTTCATCGATGAAGGGTTTGGCACCCTAGATCCAGACACCTTAGATGTGGCTATGGATACCTTGGTTGACCTCCAAGGGTCAGGCCGGCTTATCGGTATCATCTCTCATGTACCTGAACTCAAAACAAGAATTCCTGCCCACCTAGAGGTAAGGCCTGAGGATGAAGGTTCGAGTGCAGCCTTTCGTATCAGTTAGATGAATAGTCAATCTTGTGTCCCTATGGTACTATAATAAGAGTAGGAATTTCCTCTTAATTCCTAGTAATTTTGGACATAAGGAGGACTTATGAAATTCTCTTTTGCACATAATAATATCAATGTTAAGGACTTGGATAAGAGCCTAGCCTTTTATAAGAAAGCCTTATTGTTAGAAGAATGCAAAAAGCTTGATGCGGAAGATGGCTCCTTCAAGTTACGCTACTTAAAGAGCCCTTATACACAGCATGAGCTTGAGCTTACCTGGCTTAGGGATATGGACCGCCCTTACAATTTGGGGGATAATGAATTCCACTTGGCTTTTTATGTGGATGATTTTGAGGCAGCCCATGCCCTTCATGAAGAGATGGGCTGTATCGCCTATGAAAATAAGGATATGGGGATTTACTTTATCGCTGATCCTGATGGTTATTGGACGGAAATTATTCCGGCAGGTGCCTATTAATGAGCCAAGAAACTCTCTACACCCGCATTAATTGGTTGACAGGGCCGGAGAAAATTGAGAAGCTCAAAAATACATCCGTTGCCTTGTTTGGTACTGGTGGCGTTGGAGGTGGTGCTCTTGAGGCTTTGGTGCGGGGTGGTATCGGCCGCATCGTTTTAGTCGATGGGGATTCCATTGCACCATCTAATCTCAATCGCCAGATGATTACCAGCCAGGCGACCATTGGTCGCCGTAAGGTGGAGGTGGCGAAGGAACGGGCCTTAGCGATCAACCCTGACTGTCAGGTGGAGGCTTATGACCTCTTTTATACAGAGGAAACCCATCCTGGCTTTATCCAGGGGCTTCATGTTGACTTTGTTATCGATGCTATCGATATGGTGAAAGCTAAAATCGACATCGTTGAACAATGCCAGGCCTCTGGCATCGGCCTTATTTCTTCTATGGGGGGCGGTAACCGTTTCTACCCAGAAAAGATTCAAATCGCTGATATCAAAAAGACCTTTAATGATCCTTTAGCCCGCGTTATGCGGCAACAGCTTAAAAAGCGGCGGATCAATAAATTAACTGTAGCCTTTTCTACGGAAGTGCCTACTAAACCAGCTTTCAGAGGGGATGAGGGGACCAGCCCGGGAACTACATCTGTGGTTCCGCCGGTCTTGGGATTCACTCTGGCAGCTCATGTAATCCGTACTATTTTGGAGGTACCTAAACAATGACAAAAGCAATCATTCATATGGCAAAAGGTGACATTGTTATCGAATTGTTCGATAAAGAAGCACCAAAAACAGTAGCAAACTTCGTTAAATTGATTAAGGAAGGCTTCTATGATGGCTTAACCTTCCACCGTGTTATCCCTGGCTTCGTAGCGCAAGGTGGCTGCCCTAACGGAAACGGTACAGGCGGTCCTGGTTATACAATCGAAGATGAACTTGTTGGCAATCCACACAAACATGTTCGTGGCGCCCTTTCTATGGCCCATCGTGGTCCTAACACAGGGGGTTCTCAATTCTTCATCGTTTATGAACCACAACCTCATTTGGACGGCGTTCATACCGTATTCGGTCAAGTGGTTGAAGGCATGGATATTGTGGATGCTATTTATCAAGGCGAACATATGGAAGGTCTTGAAGTTGTAGAAGACTAATTATTTGTAATTACTAGTAGAAGGTAGCAGATGGAAGCAGTAGAAATTAAGCACCCTGAATGGCTTGACATACAAACGCCTACCAAGGTCTCTCATGGCTATGACCAAGAGTGGTATACCCAAGAGTGGCAACGCTTAGCGGGTTGCGGTCCTACGACGGCTACCCAGGTTTTGACCTATTTAGGCCTTCGCGATGGCATGTATGATCGAGTTAATGCAACGAGTCAGGCCGGTGCCCTAAACCGGATGGAAGAGGTTTGGGAATATGTAAAACCTCGCTATGGTGGTGGTGTCTATAAGACCGCTTGGCTAGAAGAGGGGATGCAACGCTTTATCGATGATAAAGGTTGGAATTACGATGTTCGTATGATTAATGTATCACCCTTTCGATCCTCCCGGGATGATGTGTCCGTGGTGGCAGAATTCATCCGCGATGGTTTGCACCAAGATATACCGGTAGCTTTTCTCAACCGCCATAAGGGCCACGAAGAAGCCTTGTGGACCTGGCATTGGGTCCCTGTATGGGGGATCTTTAGCCAGGGTGATGAAATTCGCTGCCGTATCTTTGATGAGGGAGAAATTCGTGACTTTTCCCTCACTAATTGGATGAAAGACACTATCTTGGGTGGTGGCTTCGCCTATGTGGTTAATAAGGTAGAATATATGATTTAATAGGAGGCGGACTATGTCCAACCAATGGATTACAGAGGAACAAACCCCTCATTTACACTTGAGCACGGAAGTCGATAAGGTGATGTACTCTGGCCAGTCTGATTTTCAAAAGATAGAAGTCGCACATTCCTTGCAATATGGGAATATGCTCGTTTTGGATGGGGTTTTTCAAACCTCAGAAAAAGAGGAATTCGTCTACCATGAAATGATGGCTCATGTTCCTCTCTTCCTCCATCCAAACCCTAAACGGGTTCTCATTATCGGCGGTGGTGATGGCGGTGTGGCCCGTGAATGCGTTCGTCATCCAGAAGTAGAATCTGTGACCATGGTGGAAATCGATGGAAAGGTTGTGGAATTGGCCAAGGAATTCCTACCAACTATATCTCAGGCTATGCGGGAGAATAATCCTAAGTTGACTGTTACCATCGGTGATGGCTTGGCTCATGTGCGGGATAAGGAAGACTACTACGATGTTATTATCGTTGACTGCTCTGACCCAATCGGTCCAGGAGAAGGGCTCTTCCAAGAACCCTTCTATAAGGATGTCTATAAGGCCCTCAAGGAAGATGGACTCTTTGTACAACAAACGGAATCACCATTCCTCCATCAACCATTGATTCATGACGTTTTTGAAGTGGTGGATCGGAATTTCCCTATGGCCCGCCTTTATACGGCCTTTATTCCTCTCTATCCAGCAGGCATGCATTGCTTCACTATGGGGTCTAAGAAGTATGATCCATTGACTTGGACACCTAATAGACCTAAGACCTTTGAGACAAAATATTATAACGAAGATGTTCAAAAGGCGGCCTTTGCCCTCCCTAACTTCGTTTTTGATATTTTGCCTAAGAAATAGGGTGAAAACTAACCTCGCTCAAAAGAGCGAGGTTTTTGCTTGCCTCTATCTTCATCTAATCTATAGTTGCAGATAAGAGTGACTAGCATATATAATACGTTCATAGATTGTGGCTAAGCCATTATCTGTCTATAGATTCATAGAGAAGATTTCTTATAGGTTTTTCAGTCACAATTGGGTCTAGCAAGAAAAAGTCATATGGCTTAAAAAAGTTGTTGACAGACGATTTAATACCATATATAATTCTCTATGTTGCAGCGACGTAAGGTCGTTGAAATACCTACAGGTGGTGGGTATGGTGAAGCGGTTAACACGGCGGATTGTGGCTCCGTTACGCGTGGGTTCGATCCCCACTACTCACCCCATAACCTACTTTATGTAGGGGTGTCGCCAAGTGGTAAGGCAACGGACTTTGACTCCGTTATGCGCTGGTTCGATCCCAGCCACCCCTGCCAACATGGTTCATTAGCTCAGTTGGTAGAGCACCTGACTTTTAATCAGGGTGTCCCGCGTTCGAGTCGCGGATGAGCCACCATAAATTCACAGACCTTGGTCTGTGAATTTTTTTCTCTTAACAAAAGACTTTAATTCATCAATCTTATATAAAAAGATTGTTGACAAGAAAAAGTCGATTTGTTAAACTAACAAAGTCGCTAATCGGTTTGCCGATTGGTAACAGATCTTTGAAAACTGAACAATGTAAGGTAACCAATTCTTAAGAATTGGACATAAGCCAGAGTGCGGGTTTTCATT
>CAKPUJ010000058.1:0-4039 GCA_934191645.1 uncultured Veillonella sp.
CAACACCCCAGCATACAAGTTCTTTATGACCTTGTATCGTTACTTCATGTTTCCGTTGATGAATTTTTCTTACCTGGGGTCCCGAGCGCTTAGTGGGAATTTGTATCGATAAGGGGTACAAATTCCCACTAAACCAATGTTTCAAGGCCTATTTATTTTTTATATTCAATTCTCTTAAGTGTTTAGGAATAGATAACAAGTCAAATTTATACTCTCCAAGAAAAGTGATATGCTCCCAATTAATAGGAGATACATGCTTCATATACTTAGTTACTTCGGGATCTATTTTGACGAGATAATTATAAGCTGCTTGTAAGTAGACGGCGTTCCATATACTTATTGCATTTATTAACACATTAAGCGCACTAGCACTTTGAAGTTGTCGGCGAATATCGCGCTCCATAAATTTTCCGCGTCGCCCAAAAAATAGTTCTCTAGCTAAAGCATTAATCGCTTCTGTCTTATTTAGTCCATGAGTGATCCTTCGCCGTAGCTCACTATCTGTAATATAATCTATCATAAAAATGCTCTTTTCAATGCGACCTAGTTCTCTCAGTGCAAGAGCTACTCTATTCTTACGTGCGTATGAGCCTAGCTTTCCTAATAGTAAAGAACTAGATACTTTTCCTGTTTGAATCGAATAGGCGATTCGTTTAATTTCATCATAGTTTTCTTCAATAATTTTTACATTGATTTTTCCGCTTATATCTTCTGATAAGTTAGGGTAGTAGGAAGGTGATTTGATAGAAAATAATTGTGATTTTTTTATATTTCTGATGCGAGGTTCAAAATCAAAGCCTAGTAATGCGGTCATTCCAAACACCTGATCAGAATACCCATTTGTATCAGTAAAATGTTCCTCAATATCTAGATCTGTTTCATGATAAAGTAGGCCATCAAGGGTATGAGTAGCTTCCCTTGTATTAGTTGAAGCAACCTCGATATGATGAGTCGTATGCCTATCATTTATTGATCGAATCATTGTAGCTCCTTTTTCCATACTTTTGTAATGTGGATTAACATCGGATTTTAGAGCTGAGACGCCCACTGGGACGCGCATTCCGTCTGAAGCAGTGGTTTTTCCTTCACCCCAAAAGTCTGCAACAGGAAGCTTTAACTGATAATTAACCAAAACAGATTGAGCACGAGTCAGAGCTTCTTTATAAAAGCGCCATTGTTTGGCATTGGCTAACTGAGAATAAGAAATTCCAGGAGTTGATTGGGCCATTTTTTCAAGACCAATATTCATCCCTAAACCCAGCAAAGCAGCAAAAATAATTTTTCTTTCTTGTTCACTCGGCGGTTTCCCTGTAGAATCATGACTAAATTCTTGTGAAAAGTTGGTCCAACTGTCCACCTCAATTAAAAGATCACTAAGCCTTATCTTAGGAATTATTGAATAAAGTTTTTTTCTATATATTTCTGCTTCGCTAGGTGTAACTTTTTCCAACTTTTTAAGGTTTGCTCTTGAAATTCTCTTATCAACTGTCGAATAAAATTGAAGCTGTAAATCTAAAATTATTTCCCGATCCTTTAAATAGTCCTCAAACGTGTCTGGAATAGTTTCTGAATCAATACAAGCAGATAAATCAACTAAGTAATCATCAATATTTCGATGGATCATACTTCCTTCAACTGAAATATCTCCTGATCGAATATTGTTCTTTAGCTCGGTGAAAGCTACTAACTCATAGTAAGACCGATCTATTTTCCCCTCTTCTGGCCGAACAAGGCTTTTCCATTTTTTACTCACAAAATCAGTAGAAGTATCTGCCGGTATTTTTCTTTTACCACTATTGTGTAAATCAGTTAGTTGAGTTAGGGCCATGAGGACTGGATTTGCTGCCGGAGTTGCTTTGAACGAAAGGGTCCTCAATAACATTGGCGTGTATCTTCGGAGGTAATTAGCTTTATTTCGAACCATTTCTAAATAGCCATGATTTTTATTACCTGTAATTTTTTTAGCTTCTTCTCCATCTTGTACTAAATCTTCCCAAGGCATGATTCGTTCAATTTCGTCAAAAGGATTACTATCATTATCTTTTGCAAAGTGAAGAGCATCAATTAAAGAAGCATAATGTTCCAATTTTTTAGTAGCCAATTTTCCTTTTTCTTTTAACTGTTCTTGTGAATCACGTGTCCCTTTGCGTTTAATACTTGCTAAAATGCGGTCATTAATCTCAATCAGTTGATCGATCAGATATTGATGATGATTGACTAAAAAAGCAATAAGTAAAGAGTATCTTTTTTCAAGCTCAAAACGGGAGAAGTCATATGCATCATAATTTTCCCCTAGTCTAGCTAGCTGAAGAAACCTGTTCCGATTAATATGGGAGACATTAATTGTCCCGAGTCCCATGGAAGCAATCACTTCCACTTTTTTACAAATACTCATAAAGCTTTCTGGATTTGCCTTACCTGGAATGTCTTTTAGCCAAGCGAGTTTAGTTATTTTCGTCTCTTCATAAATTTGAAACAAACTCTCTAGTTTTTCAATTTGTATATCTGTTAATGAACAGAGTAATATTGAAAATAAGTTGTTTTCTGCTTTATCTCGACAGCGGCTTATAATGTCTTCAAGTGTAGCTATAGATGGAAAAATAATTCTTTTTCGAGTTAAGAAATCAATTGTTTTTTTCATTAGATAGATAGAGTCATCATTTTCTAAAGCTAGTTCAATTAAATATTCTATTAACTGTTTTTGTGTATTAGCACTACCGAATCGATGATAGTTGAATACTTCTAAGATCTCGTTGAAGTGATTTGCACGTGTATTTCTATGATCATATGAATTTAAATCAATTGCATCAAGATGGAGCTGTCGACTCACATAAGAAGTTAGTCTGGTTGATTTAATCGGCCAATTACTTAAAGAACACCCAGGATACCGGGCCAAACAAAGTTGTATCGCAAATCCTAGTTTATTGACCTTTCCACGGTGTTGATTAATAACCTCCAGATCATAATCAGAAAAACTAAAATACGCTTTAAAATCCTCTTCTGATAAGTGGTCTACAGAAAGAAGTTGTTCACGCTGTGAAGTAGTTAAAATTCTTTTCATAGCCATATCTTAAGCATTCCTTTTATTGAGGTAACGGTAAAAGGTTGTTTTGCTTAATTTAGAGGCATCAAGAATTTGACGAATAGAATACTCTTTGCTGTCATACATTTTTAAAGCTAAATCAATTGATAGCTTACCTTTACTTGGACGGCCCCCTTTTTTTCCTCGGACTCTGGCTGCCTTAAGACCAGAGTTAGTTCGTTCAATAATAATATCCCGTTCCAGTTCTGCTAAACTAGCCATAACTCGGAAAAAGAATCTTCCCATAGACGTTGAAGTATCTACGTTATCTTGAATAGATATAAAATTGACACTAAGTTCTTCAAATAATTCAGAAAGTTCAATCAAATGTTTAGTTGATCGTGAAATTCGATCTAACTTGTAAATGACAACAGAATCTCCTTCACGTAGTAGGTTGATCATTTCTTCTAATTGCGGTCGGTCTTTTTTCGCACCAGTTACTTTTTCTTGAAATAATTTATCAATTCCATAATGAGTAAGTGCATCAATTTGTAAACTAAGATTTTGATCATCCGTACTCACTCGAGCATAGCCAAAAATCATAAAAAAACCTCCTTAATTTTATAATTTAAATGTACCATAACTCATTAAGTATAACTATATAGGAACTATGAAAAAGGAACGGATTTTGGTACTTGATTTACTTAAAAAACATTTAGAAAAAGCAGGAAAATGAAAAGGTACCATAAACGGTCGTTTATGGTACCATTCAAATTTATCCTTATTGTACAAAATAACAGCGAAATTTTTAAATCTATTCCTTATCGATACAAATTCCCCGTAGGCGCTAGGGACCTCTTTAGCTCCTTGGAAGCTGTCAGTAGTATACCTAATAATTTATCTACATTCCCTTTAGTAACGTGTAACTTTCCAAATTTACAAAAGCGACTCATAGAATTATTTCCTCCCGTTAAATAATAGATAACTATTAAAAATAGACAATACTTGCTCATAAGT
>CAKPUJ010000059.1:0-3215 GCA_934191645.1 uncultured Veillonella sp.
GGACGATTAGCTCAGCTGGGAGAGCGCCTGCCTTACAAGCAGGATGTCGGCAGTTCGATCCTGTCATCGTCCACCAAACTAAGAAAGCACTTACCCTAGGGTAGGTGCTTTTTTCTATCTCTTCTAACCTTAAAGGGGAACTTGAGATAGGAGGCTTAGCCAGATGCTATACTTAGTTAAATGCAATTACGATTAGAAAGGGAACTTATACGATGATGCAAAATACAGGAGAAAGCCGAGAGAGAGGTATCTTTAGAACATCTATTATAGGTATTATAACCAATGTCCTTTTGGGCCTTGTTAAGGCTTTTGTGGGTATCCTAGCAGGGTCTATCGCCTTGGCAACGGATGCACTTAACAACCTGTCTGATGCGGTATCGTCAATCATTACCATCGTAGGTACTAAGTTGGCTGGTAATCGACCAACCAAGAATCATCCTTACGGCTATGGCCGTATCGAGTATATGACGGCCCTCATTATCGGACTTATCGTATTAGCAGCAGGATTAGGTGCTGCCAAGGGGGCCATCGATGGAATCCTGCATCCAGAAGAGGTCAACTATTCGATTAGTTTTATTGCTATTGTCCTTATCACCATGGTGGTTAAGGTTGTTTTAGGTAAATACACGGTTTCTCAAGGGGAAAAACTTAACTCTGGTGCTTTAAAAGCCGCCGGTATCGATGCTAAAAATGACGCCCTCGTATCGGCTGTAACCTTATTAGCTGCAGCCATCTACTTTATTACAGATGTCAATGTGGATGCTTATGCAGGGGGCCTCATCTCCTTGGCAGTTATTAAGGCGGGCTTTGATATTTTAAAGGAGACTATCTCTACCATTTTGGGGGAACGAATTGATAGCAAGCTATCTACAGCTATTTATGATAAGGTTAGGTCTTACCAAGAGGTAATAGGCGCCCATGATTTGATCCTTAATAACTATGGTCCTAATCGCTATGTTGGGTCTATCCATATAGAAGTGGATGGGGATAAGACCTTTGATGATCTGTATCCTTCTATCTATCGCATGGAACGCGAAATCCATAGGGACTTTTCTGTTTTATTGACTATTGGTTTCTACGCCATTAATAAAAAGTCTCCAGAAACCCAAGAGGTCCATAATCTCTTGGTTAAGTACGTAGCTGCTTATGATGAAATCGTTGGCTTCCATGGTATTTGCGTTTTTGAAGATAAGAAGGAAATTTTCTTTGATGTGACCTTTGTCTTTAGCCCTAAGGTGAAAGACCTGATGACACGTATTGAAAATGATGTAAAGGAGCGCTATCCAGACTATAAGGTCTTAGGCACGATCGATTACGATGTAGCAGATGGAGAATACTGATTTAGTTTATAGTGTGCCCAATCATACCTAGAAAGAAGAAGGTTTCACACATTTTTATACAAAAAGATAATATACCAAAAAAAGGAGACTAGCTAATAGTCTCCTTTTTTGGTAACAATCGTTATATCGTTTTAGCGTTTAAGCACCTTTGCGGTCCCTTCAGTAACTACCTTGCCATCTTGGTTGGTTACAGTAGTTTTGAAGGTTAGCACATGACGGCGTTCATGCTTGTCGATGCATTCCACAGTAGCCGTAATGGTGTCATCCAAATAGACTGGTAGTTTAAAGCTCAACTCTTGGCCCAAGTAGATGGTATTCATACCAGGCAAACGGGTCCCTAGCACAGCGGAAATGAGACCGGCAGAAATCATGCCATGGGCGATTTGCTTTTTGAACATGCTCTTGGCTGCGAATTCTGGGTCTACATGGACAGGGTTAAAATCATTGGTAACCTCTGCGAATTTCTTTACATCCTCTAGCGTAATGGTCTTTGTGATAGAATCGGAAGAACCAATTTGGATGTCTTGGAAGGGGATATCTTGAATCATTATGTATACCTCATGTACTTAAATAGGTCAATTATATGCTTATTATAAACCCAACAAGCTTAGATCTGTATAGTGTTATCGTTGAAAATAAAAAATGGAGCAAGGGCTACATTCACAGAGTGATAAAAGCGTAGCCGCCGCTCCTTATACGATTACTATATAAGATATACTAAAAGGTGTCAACGGCTTACAGGGGAAACCGTATTTTCAAGATAATGGTGCTGAAGTGGTTTTGGTATGATATCCATGATGAGTGATGATAAGAAAATCATTGAACTCTTTGACCGAGCTGACTCATAGGCGAATGTGTTTTTTGAAGACATTCGTATGTTGTTGAGGAAAATAAAAAAGAGAGCACAGGCTCCCCTCGCATACGCGTACGCGATAGATTGGGAGCGGGCCCTCTATTTACGATAAGTATACAAGATGTGTTGAAAGGTGTCAACAACGCGCAGGGAGAAATTTCAACGGAATAATGAAGCCTGTTATAAGCAACAGTTAGAGCATGGACGGTTACCGCAAGTAAAAGAAATTATCTGGCTCCATCAGCATTAAAAACAAGGCGTTTTGTCCTATAAGCCAAATAAAAAAATAGAGAATACCGCAATAGAACGGTATTCTCTATACATGCATCGACTACTTGGAGTACAATTCGACGATGAGTGTTTCGTTTACTTCGATAGGAAGTTCGTCACGTTGTGGTGTACGAACATAGGTGCCTTTGAAGTTTTCCAAGTCTTTTTCGATGTATGGAAGATCGAAGGATTTAAGTTCTTGGAAGTTAGCTTTGAACATTTCGTTGTCGCGGGAAGCTTCACGAAGTTCAATAACGTCACCTGGTTTGCAGTTGAAGGAAGGGATGTCTACACGACGACCGTTAACCAAGATATGACCATGGTTTACCATTTGGCGAGCTTGGCGAATGGAGTTAGCGAAGCCAATGCGGTATACCATGTTATCAAGACGACCTTCGAGCAAGAACAACATGTTCTCACCAGTAACGCCTTGCATTTTTTTAGCTTTATCGTAATAACGTACGAATTGACGTTCAAGTACGTTGTAGTATGCTTTAACTTTTTGTTTTTCCAACAATTGTGTGCCGTATTCGGACATTTTCTTAGGACGTTGGTCCTTTTTAACGCGATTCAAGGCTTTTGCGTGACCAAAAACGTTCACACCAAAGCGACGACAAAGTTTGAATCGAGCGTCTCTTCTCGTTGCCATGTGATTATCACCTCATATATTAATATAGACTTGTACCCAAATTAAATGGTACTGATTAATGATAGCACTACCCTTGTGCTAAGTCAACAGATTCTTACCTGTC
>CAKPUJ010000060.1:0-3045 GCA_934191645.1 uncultured Veillonella sp.
CTCACCTCCCCCAGTTCATTGGTTGCCCAAAGAACGGTACAGCCTTGACCTACCGCCCGATCCACTATGGACCGAACAAAGGCCTTGCCTTCTTCGTCCAGGTTAGAGGTGGGTTCATCCAGGATCCAAACCTGTGCTTGACTAGCTACAAGGACAGCAAACTTGAGTCGTTGCTTCATCCCTGTAGAGAAGGTGCTCACCGTTTGATGGACCACATGACCTAAACCAATTTCTTGCAGAAGATCGACCAGGTCCGTCTCCTTGAGGAGCGTCCGCATACCAGCTAAAAATTTAATGTTTTCTATGGCCGTCAACTCTTCATAAAGAACTAAGTCCGGAGATACGATACCAAGACAGGCTCGATAGTCCTCTGGGCTCAATTCCCTACCATCCACCATGGCCAAGACATGGCCTTGATCAGGACTGAGGAGTTGGCCAATAATTTTAAGCAAGGTTGACTTGCCTGACCCGTTAGGGCCGAGAATGAAATGAATCTGCCCCCCCTGACAGGAGAAATTTAAATCCTTGTACAAAAAACGGGGGCCAAATGATTTAGATACATGTGTAACCTGTATTTCAACCATAAGGCCCCCTCTTTCTCGCACCAGCAATAATAATGTATAGATAGATTTATCTCAATTCTCAATATTATTTATATTATACTAGATTTTTATAAAAACACAATACGATGATTGCTTTTATTTTTCTTGATAGTCAGGATTCTACTACCTGCATCAATAGTTTTTGTGACTTATGTCACATATCTTCTCTATCTAAAGTATACCAATTTAATCATATTTAGAGTATATAAATACAAAAATTGCTAATATTCTTATAACATTTCCCTTATTTCAACTTATAAATAAAGACCCCTCTATAAAGAAGGGCCTTGAATCAGTATTCTATGGTCTATATTCTATGTTTTAAAATTTCTCTAGCTGCACCAAGAATACCTAGCATGGAATGTTCAAAAACCAAGCCCCCTTGCATAAAGATGGTGTAAGGTGGGCGCACCGGGCCATCTGCGGATAATTCGATAGAAGACCCTTGTACAAAGGTTCCACCGGCCATGATAATTTGATCCTCATAGCCTGGCATATCCCCCGGCACTGGATGGACATGGGCATCTACGGGAGAATACGCCTGCATGCCGGCACAGAAGTATTCCATCTCATCTGCATTAGCCAAATTAATGGCTTGAATCAAGTCATACCGATCTGCGTCAACAGCCGGCATGGACTCATAGCCCAAGAGTTGGGCTACAGCTGCTGTATAAACAGCCCCCTTTAGAGCCTGTAAAACTACGTGGGGGGCTAGGAAAAGGCCTTGGAAGAAAAGTCGATAGCCACCGGCATAGGATCCCATGTGGTCACCTAGTCCAGGGGCAGTCAACTGGTAGGCTGTATCCTCTACTAAGTTAGCTCGACCTACTACGTAACCACCTGTAGGGGCAATACCACCACCGGCATTCTTAATGAGGGAACCGGCCATAATATCCGCCCCCACCTCCAAAGGCTCCCGCGTTTCAGTAAACTCCCCATAGCAGTTGTCGACAAAGGTCACCGTATTAGGATTTTTCTTCTTTACGACTGCCACAATCTTACCAATATCCTCAACGGAGAGGGGTTGCCGGGTAGAGTAGCCACGAGATCGTTGAATGACAACAACCCGTGTATTTTCATTGACCGCAGACTCAATAGCCGCTAGGTCATAGTGGTCATCCTTGAGATTTGCTTCTTTATAGATAAAGCCTTTTTCAACTAAGGATCCCCGTGTATCACGGTTGGACCCGATTACGGTTTGCATGGTGTCATACGGTTGACCCACAGCATAGACGAATTCCTTACCCTTATCTCCATTACCCATAATGGCTAAAAGGGTAGTCGCCAGAGCGTGAGTTCCGGACACAAAATGAGGCCTAACCAAGGCCTTTTCCCCTTTAAAAACATGGGCAAAGACTTGATCTAATTTTTCCCGCCCTACATCGTTATATCCATAGCCTGAAGAGGGATTAAAATGATAGTCCGATAACTGGCATTCTCGATAGGCATTAAGGACCTTTTCCGTATTGGCCAAGGCAATAGGTTCAAATTTCTTGAATTGAGGTTCCGCGAGAGCCATAGCTTGCTCACGCAGTTGATCGATTGTCATGAAGACTCCTCTCTATTTCATAAGTGGCTCAACCAGGGGAAGAGCTAAGTTATATATATCATCATCCGTCATGCCCTCTTCAATATCTATCCATTGAATATAAGGCATACGTTTATACCATGTCATCTGTCGTTTAGCAAAGCGACGAGTATTTTGCTTAATGGTCTCAATGCAGGCCTCCTGGCTGAGGTCACCCATTAGATAATCTAAAACCTCCTTATAGCCTATGCCTTTAAGAGACTGGGCCTTTTTATCTAGGCCAGCGTCCAATAAGTCTTCCACCTCTTGAAAAAGTCCTGCTTGGACCATGAGGTCTACCCGTAAATTAATGCGGTCGTATAATGACTCACGATCCCGTCGCAAACCCAAAACCGGTCCCTCATAGGATAGGCCTTCCTTTGTCTGTTGAGTCAGGGCTTGATAGTCTCCAGCCTCCATGAGCTCAATAGCCCGATAGAGTCGGTGCTTATCTCGGAAATTGAGACTTATATGGCCCTTAGCGGCTAAGGCGTCTCCATAAGTCCGCAAGGCTTCTATTCCCCCCTCCTCATAGAGACGATCAAGGGACTGGCGAAGGGATACATTAGGATCCTTCTTAGAAAACTGATAGTTTTCTAAGAGAGATTGAACGTATAGGCCTGTGCCTCCCGATAAGATGGGGACTTGCCCCTTATCATTGACCTCTTTGATTAGGGCCTGGGCCTGATCTTGAAAAAGGGCCGTAGAATAGGCTTCATGGGGATCCAAAATATCGATTAGATAGTGGGGCACGGAAGCCAATTCTTCCTTAGAGGGTTTGGCCGACCCGATATCCAAGGCTCGATAGACTTGATAGGCATCGCCAGAGATGACGGGAGACCCAAAGGTCTTAGCTAGGCGCAAGGTTAAATTCGT
>CAKPUJ010000061.1:0-2767 GCA_934191645.1 uncultured Veillonella sp.
CCAGAAGTTACACGCAATACGGCTTCTGTATTATCGTTTACCTTGGCATTAAATTGTACACGACCACGGGCATTAAATAAGGATTTTTTGCCATTATCAAAAGTTTCTTTTTCCTTGCCTTGGTACATGAGGCGAACATCGCCAGTTGCTTTGATATTGCCTACACGGTCTTCCAAATTGGATACACGTACACCCAAGTTATTGAGTTCTTTAGAAAATTCATCTGCCAAGCGATTAATCATAGCTTGTTGTTCTGCATTAGCACGATCTTGGTTAGCCATGGCTTTAGCTACCATTTGAGCCATTTCATAACGAGTGATGTTGTTTTGGCCTTTGAATGTACCGTCTGGATACCCGTTGATAACACCAGCGTTAGCCAATTGTGCTACGGATTGGTAGGCCCAAGAATCAGGAGTTACATCGGAGAATGGGTTAGCCGCAAAGGCAGTTGTAACACCTACCAATGCTGTTGCTGCGAATACTGCTGCAAATTTTTTCATTGTGTCTTCCTTCTTTCTTATATCAAGACATAAAACAATGGCAGCTAAAAAAATTAGATAATAATCGTGGAGTTTCCTTGTTACCTCACTACGACTGATTCATTATCTAACTTTCTAGCTGATTACGTTGAAATGATATCACATCTCATATTCTTTGTAAATAATTTTGAAATTTTTTATCATTTATATAGGGTTTTATCTATTTATACATACATTTTCTATCATTCTACAAACTATCTTTTCAATTATCTATTAATAGCCTAAAAGTATCCTGATAAACTATTTCAAATTCGATAGTTTAAATAGCTATATCCAACAATACCTCGCCTCCCTCTTGCCATACTAATCAGCATAAAAAGAGCCGCCCTTAAGGGCGGCTCTTATAAATTTATATAAAATCTATTTCTTACCTTATATCCTATAAATTTGTATAGCTCTATACCAATAGACTCATGTAATCAAAGAATTACAAAGATTTTAGAAATCCAAAGCTACATGGCCCAAAATATGATCCATAGGAACAGGACCAATAAAGCGGCCATCACTGGAATGATTACGGTTATCCCCCATAACCATAACATGACCTTCCGGAACAACTACCGGTGTAGATCGAGCATACTTCATCTTACCCGGTTCATTGGTGTACGGTTCATCTAGCTTTTCCCCGTTGCGGTAGACATAGCCATCCTTAAATTCCAAGGTATCCCCAGGAAGGCCAATAACCCGTTTTACCCAAGCATAGTTGCCTTGAGCAGACTTATCAAAGAAAGCCACATAGTTCATAAATGGTTCTTTCACGTCATCCACCCATGTACGAGGGCGGTTAACCCGGCTATCGACGATAACGATGTCCCCATACTTAGGTTCTGTACCCAAGATATGAGACCACCGAGTGACAATAAGAAAGTCCTTATTATGTAAGGTCGGTTCCATCGACTCACCAGATACACGAGTCGGTTGAAGGATAAAGATGTGGATTAAAAGGGCCAAAATAACAGCATAGACAATGGCTTCTAGCCATTCCCATAGTTCCTTGCCCAGGCGATTTTCCTTACCGGTTTCTTGTGGTTGATTATCTACATGTTGTGTGTCAGTCATGACATAACTCCCTAATGAATATTCTTCTTTTTAAAGTGGCCTCCGAAGAGGTCTTGTACGTCAGAAATAGTAATAAAGGCCTTGTCATCAATCTCGTAGACGATTTCCTTAAGCTTGGTTATTTCCAAACGGGTAATAACAGAGTATAAAACATGCTTAGGTTGCTTGAGATAGCCCCCTTCCCCATAGAGAATGGTAACACCACGACCCAAGCGATCATTTAATGCATCCGCTACTTCTGCTGATTTTTCCGCGTCCAAGATAATCATAACCGATTTGGATTCTTCTAGACCCGTAATGGTAATATCGATCATCTTGTAGGCGATGAAATAAGCGATGAGGGAATACATAGCGGAATTCCAGCTATAGACAAAGCCCGCCAAGGTCATGATAACCAAGTTCATACCCATGACCAATTCACCTACGGAGAAGGAGGACCGCTTATCAAAGATAATAGCCACTACCTCGGACCCGTCCAAGGAACCACCATTACGGATAATAAGGCCAACTCCAATCCCTAGGATAATCCCACCAAAGATGGCCCCTAGGAAAGGGTCTGTCGTTATGACTGGTAGGTGATGCATAAAGTTGGAGAATATCGCCATCCAGACGATACCAAACAGGGTCGACAGGGTAAACGTTTTGCCGATAACTCGATACCCCAAGTATAAAAAGGGTAAGTTGATGAGGACAACGAAAATAGAGAAGGAATAACCCGATAGGGTCGCTGCCATCAAGGAAATACCAACCACACCACCATCGATGATATTGTTAGGTACTAAGAAGAGGTCCAAGCCAACCGTATAGATAAAAGCCCCTAGAATAATAAAGATGGCTCTAGTCATCATGGACAGCCAAGACCGGGAATGATGTTTACTATGGCTCATATAGACTCCTATATACAATCTACCTATATATAAATTTACTATTAACTAACTAGTCTTTTTCTCTAGCCCGCCCCTGTGCCAACCAGCGCTTACCAATTACATAAGCTGTAATATCATCCACCGGTTCTGGAGGAACTAACATCCCCTTTGGCAAAAGTCGTTTTAACCCTTTCGGCGGATGCAAGACCCAGTAGAGCTTTTTTGCCTCTTCTGTAGTATGGGCCTCGTCCGCTAGATAGCAGGGTAAGTTTCTACTCTTAGCTAAGGCTTGTACTTGTGGAT
>CAKPUJ010000062.1:0-2610 GCA_934191645.1 uncultured Veillonella sp.
CTAGTTCTTACACGTATGGCTTTTCTGGCTTTGGGGCCGACCTATTAAAGGGGGAAGACCCTAAGAAAAACCTCATCGGGTTGGCTATGGAACAGGTCTTTGCCAAGGCTGGCCAACCTATTCAATATGGTCATATCACTTCGGATACAATGATTCCTCCTTCCAGGGGATTAGGTTCTTCCTCTACTGCTATTGTTGGAGGCTTACTCCTGGCCAATGCTCGGGTAGATAATCCTTTGACCAAGGAAGAGCTTTTGGTGATTGCCAACCGCATGGAGGGGCATCCAGACAATGTAGCACCGGCTATTTATGGTCATCTTTGTTGCTCTGCTGCCGAAGGAGAGACTGTCTACTCCACCTTTATTGAAGTGCCAGATGACCTGCATTTTGCTGTAGTAGTGCCGGAAATCCTCGTTTCGACAGAATATGCCCGGTCCGTTTTACCTCAACATGTTCCTTATAAGGAGGCAATTGGTAATGTGGCCCATGCATCGCTTTTTGTATCTTCCATGATCACAGGACAACTGGATAACCTAAGAGTAGCTTTGCGCGATTATTTACATGTTCCTTATAGGAAGGCCCTTATTCCACATTGTGATCAGGCCTTTGCAGCCGCTCGCCAAGAGGGTGCCTATGGGGCTACTATATCTGGTTCTGGATCTACCCTTATAGCTTACTGTACATCCTCTACGGTGGAGGCTGTTGCCAAGGCTATGGGGAGGGTCTATCAAGAGGCTGGTGTTGGTTATCACGTATATTGTCTTAAGGCAGACTCCGAGGGAGCTAAGATTATAGATTAGGGTTGTATAGGGTAGGATGAGTGATTTCAAGAACATATCGATAAGATGTGTGATAAAATTCGATATAGTGGTATAATAAATATAGTTTATTAGGGCAATTTACTTTTTTAATTGTCTATGTAAGGAGTTATCATGAACAGTGTAAAAACAGCAGTTCTCTTAGCTTTGTTATCCGCTATCTTAATGGCTATTGGTCAGTATGTGGCCGGTACTAATGGTTTATTAGTCATGTTTGTTATCGCCATTGGAATGAATCTTTTTTCCTACTGGAAGAGTGATTCTATCGTGTTGGCACAATATAATGCCCGTGAGGTTACAGAATCTGACAACCCAGAACTCTATAATACGGTAAAGAAGTTAGCCCATAATGCTAACTTACCAATGCCTCGTGTCTATATTATTCCTACGGAAACGCCAAATGCTTTCGCGACAGGGCGTAATCCAGAACACGCAGCAGTTGCTGTAACAGAAGGCATTATGGACCTCTTGACCCATGATGAGTTAGAAGGGGTGCTAGCCCATGAATTAACCCACGTTAAACATCGGGATACCCTAATTTCCACGATTGCAGCCATCCTGGCATCGGTTATTACCATGATAGCTAATGTGATGCAGTGGGCAGCTATCTTCGGAAGTGGTCGGTCTGATGATCGAGAAGGTTCTTCTAATCCTATTGCCCTCTTGGCAACTATCATTTTGGCGCCTTTAGCGGCATCTATCATTCAAATGGCTATCTCTCGGTCTCGTGAGTACATGGCTGATGAAGGGGGCGCAGAGATTTCTGGCAAACCTTTGGCGCTAGCTTCGGCCCTAGCCAAAATTGATCATTATGCCCGTTATGGTGCACTGCCACATGCAGGTAATGCTACGGCACATATGTTTATTATCAACCCTCTGTCCTATGTTAAATCTATTTCTAGCAATCTTTTCTCCACACATCCGTCCACGGAAGACCGGATTAAAAAGTTGCAAGAAATTGCTGCTTCAGGACGATATCGTTAATTGACTAGATAAAAAGCTATGCTTGCGGGCATAGCTTTTGTCGCGAAAGGAGGTCGCCATGACTCGGCTATTCGATGAATATGCTTATTTTTTTATTCCGCTGTTAGCCTTCATGGTGGATGCCATCCTATCTAAGACGCCAGCTAAGGCAAAGATCGAAGCTACTTTTTCGCCTTTTTTGGACTTCTTGGAAGGAATCTTTTATAGTCGGCGAGACCGGCATGGGCAACAACTCCGTTATGGATTGCTTATGACTTTAGCTCTGACTTTTATCATAGTTATTCTTGGTGGCTTGATGCTCATCTTCATAGGTTGGACCTTTTCTTGGTCTCTGTATATTCTGGAAGTCTTTTATGTGGTTTTATCCCTAGGGTTAGCCAAGGATATACTGGCCTTATTGCGAGTTGAAGAATTGGTTTCTAAGGGGCATTTTGAGCTAGCTCAAACCTATATGGGAGAAAGCCTAGGACAAGTAGAAGAACAACAGATGACAGATCTTGAAATTAACCAATTAGCAGTGGTTAGCTTGCGAGAAAGAACTAGTCATACTCTAGTGGGACCACTCTTAGCCTTTGCCCTTTTAGGGCCAATTGCTTCCCTAGTCTACTGGGGGATTCATCAATTGGTGGAACGATTCCCTATAAGCCAAAAGGAATATCGCTACTTTGGACAATTTCCTGACCGCCTTTGGTTCCTCTTGTCCTTTATTCCCAATCATATGAATCAAGGTCTATGGACCTTAGCTAGCCTTCTATGGCGCCAGAATGCCCTTAGGGAGAAACCTGATTCTTGGGCCCATATTATTGGC
>CAKPUJ010000063.1:0-2605 GCA_934191645.1 uncultured Veillonella sp.
GTTCAACACGTTCGCTTTCCCTCATAGCATCTTAAATCCTCGATTTTCAAGGATAGACGGGTACTCACGTTTTAAGATCTTGTTAAATCGCGCAAAATCATCTTGATTAAATTCAAGAGTCAAGCCTTCGAGTGTCTTCTTGGAGTAACCTTCCGATCCAATGCGGTTGAAGCGTTCGATCATGATCTCAATAATCATGTAATCAAACTTTTCTGGCACTCCAAAATCTCCAGTATAGGCAGTAAAGTGCTGGGTCGTCATCTCTTCGATCAAACCAAGCATCTTGTCCTGCAAGTCGTCCTCGATATTCAACAGCACTTTTACTTTATCGATGTACGACATAATCAAATCATCCTTTCAATGCTTCGACTAATTCAGCCTTTGCAAGCGTGGAACAGCCTTCAACACCAGTTTCTTTTGCTAAAGTTTTCAAATCCTTTAGCGTCATATCTTCCAAAGCAACATTTTCAGTCTTTTCTGGTTCAACTGGTTTGCTTTGTTGATAGTGATAACGTAGTAGCATGCTCACGTTGTCACCCCCTTTTGAAATTATTCACCGAATTTAACAACTCGTGATGGATCATAGAGATATGTTCCATAGTGTTTGTCTGCGGTAATGACAGTTGCTTTTTTCAAGATGTCACGGTCAGTTTCAATCATCACATCACGTTTCAATGCAATGACAAATGCACCGTACTTGTTCACATCGTCTGTATCAGTAGCATCAGCAGAGACTTTAACAAGGAAGCCTTTACCTTTCTCTACTTTGTTTGTACGAACGATTTGAACACCAAGAACTTCACCGAATGTTCCGTTCACAATTGTTTCTGCACCAAGCTCTGAACCTTTAGTCCAGTTTTGAGCTGCATCTTTACGCAAAGCAGCAGCATCTGCAGGGTTGAGCAAAGCAACATAAGATGCATCGTCTTCATCTTCAAAGATGTCAAGAGCTTTTTGTAGGTTGTCTACAGTAGTAGCTGTTTCAGTAACGTGTTGAGTTGCACCTTTCGCAGCTTCTACTAGGTCGTTGTCGATCTTGTTAGCAAGAGCAAGTGATGCTTGATATACTGCTTGTCCGATTGGATCGCCAAGACCTGAAAGAAGGGCTTCATCTGTGATTTCGTACCCTTTAGCAGCCTTTTTGATTGTCATTTCAGACTTTTTGGTAGTCAATTGGTCCAAAGTGATGGCTACACCTTCTGCAACCTCTGCTGCATCTCCAGCGTATTCCCATTTTGGTACAGTGATCTTGTCACCAGGCTGTCCTACAAGTGTATTGTCGACATAAGCGAGTGGTGTGAATTTGATTAGTTTAGGTAATTTAGCTGATACCATGTCAGCCATGACTTCTGGCACTACCATAGTAGCTTTTTGAGTAATTCCTTGTGGCATAAAAAATTATCCTTTCAATTGGTTATATAGTTCTGGGTTCGTTTGGAACAGTTCATTACGGCTTTGATAACCCATCTTACGGAATTGTTCCTTGGTGATCCCTTGACCAGTTTCTTCTTGCTTGGTTGGTGTCTTACCAACTAGCATGGCTTGCACCTTCGCATCTGCAAGAGTATTTACAAGACCAATGAGTGACTGCACTGACTGCTGTGTGTCTTCTGCGTTATTGCGTACAACAAAGTCAAGCACCGTTTCATCGGCTGTGATTCCAGCTTCAAATAGCATCTTAGAAGCCTCTTTTTCGAGACCATTGCGATTTAGTTGTGCTTCCAGTTCGGCAATGCGTTCAGCTTGTTTTTGAGCTTCATACTCCGCCTTTTGTTCAGCGTTCATCTTGCGCAACTTCTCAGCTTCTTTCTCAGCTTTCTCTGCTTCTTCTTTCCACTTAGCAAATTTCTTGTTGATGATCTTATCAACATCTGCGTCCGTGTACTTCTTTTCGTCTTTCGGTTCTTCTTGATGTTCTTCTGGTTCGGCCGTTACCTTTTCAACATCTTCAACCGTTTCGACTACTTCTGTTTCTTTGTTCATGCGAACCTCCTATTTTTAAAGTCATCCCTGACTGTGTTGTGTTCCATAGCTTTTAAAGTCATCAATGCTTGGACAAAATAAAAACCAGCCTTTCGACTGGTTGGATTATGCGATAAAATAGCAGTCTATTCCTGCTTGTCAAGATGCTGGATCACCTCTCAATCTCTGTTTTTGCGTTTAACTTCATCAATCCCTGAAAATAGGGCGATTGTCATCGCATATCCAAATACGAGGATAAGAAATAAACAGACAACCCCTGCAGTGACTGACACGACATTCCAGATATTCATTGCATCACCTCACTTGACTTATTTTGTTATTTTGGTATAATTTAGTTAAGGATGAGGCGGTCGAGCACCCATTGGTGCGCGGTTGTCTCATCTTTTTTTATCTTTAACAACTGCTATTATTCGATCGTCTGATTTCAAAATAGCTTTCTTCAATCCTCTGCGACCACGTTTAAACACTTCTTCCAATTGTCTGAGTAATTCCTCATCACTCAAATCAGATTTCAGAGCATCAAATATAATATTTGGTGCTTGTTTTTTTGCTTTTTTGGCATTGCCGTCAATCAAATATTTACCAGAACCAGTCATTTCCTTTAGATCCCACGGTTCATTAT
>CAKPUJ010000064.1:0-2543 GCA_934191645.1 uncultured Veillonella sp.
ATTTGGTGCTATGATGGCCGTGGACATGGGTGGCCCTGTTAATAAGGCAGCCTATGTTATCGGCACAGGAGCCTTAGCAACGGGTGAGTATGGTATCATGGCAGCGGTTATGGCTGGCGGTATGGTGCCGCCTTTAGCCATTGCCCTCGCCACCCTAATCTTCCCTAAGAAGTTCACCGAAAACGAACGCAAATCCGGTCCTACTAACATCATCATGGGTCTTTCCTTCATCACAGAAGGGGCTATCCCATTCGCCGCAGCCGATCCAATCCGGGTTATTCCAGCCTGCATCATCGGCTCCGGCCTCGCTGGTGGCCTGTCTATGTTCTTCGAATGTACCCTCCGAGCTCCTCATGGCGGTATCTTTGTAGTACCTACTATCGGCAATCCTCTGATGTACCTTGTATCCATCATCATTGGTGCCATTGTAAGTGGCATCATCTTGGGTAGTATCAAGAGAAGGATACAAGCTTAAGACCGTTAGCTTAGGCTAACTAGATAAAAAGAACCCTGGCAAAAAAGATCCCCTAGCTATAAGCTAGGGGATCTTTTTATATCCGTCTTATATGATTCTTATGCTTCAGGGAACAAAGGAGTGGATAAATAACGTTCACCTGTATCTGGAAGGATAACTACGATATTCTTACCAGCATTTTCAGGGCGTTTACCCAATTCAACAACAGCTTTCAAAGCAGCACCAGAAGAAATACCTACCAAAACACCTTCAGTATGACCAAATTCTTGAGCCGTCTTGAAGGCATCTTCGTTGGAAACGGTAATGACTTCATCATATACATCTTGATCAAGGGTTTCTGGAATAAAACCTGCTCCCAAGCCTTGGATTTTGTGTGGACCAGCAGTTCCTTTTGACAGAACAGGAGAATCAGTAGGTTCTACCGCTACAACCTTAACGTTAGGGTTGTGTTCTTTCAAGTAACGGCCAGCCCCTGTCAAGGTGCCACCCGTACCAACACCGGCCACAAAGATATCCACTGCGCCATCTGTATCACCCCAGATTTCAGGGCCTGTCGTTTTGTAGTGAATAGCAGGGTTAGCTTGGTTTACGAATTGAGCTGCTTCTACAGCGCCTGCTGTAGCTGTAACGATTTCTTTAGCCTTAGCAATAGCTCCCTTCATACCTTGCGACCCATCAGTCAAAACTAATTGCGCCCCATACCCCAACATCAATTTACGACGTTCGATGGACATAGTTTCAGGCATAACGATGACTACTTTGTAACCCAAGGCAGCCCCTACAGCGGATAAGCCAATACCAGTATTACCGGAAGTTGCTTCTACAATAGTCCCACCTGGTTTTAATTGACCAGATTGAGCTGCTGCTTGAATAATAGCCGCAGCGATACGGTCTTTTACAGATCCACCTGGATTGAAGTATTCCAGTTTTGCAAAGATATTAGCATCAAGACCTTCTTTTTGGCCGAAACGAATAGCTGCCAACAAAGGGGTTTTACCAATCAATTCAACAAAGTTCTTTTTAATTTTAGCCATAATAATCACTCCTTATACAATGGAATTTATAACAATACAATATATGTAGGCAGAAGGGCCTAATAGGTATCTTCTGTTCACATCAATGGCAATTTTCAATTCTTAAATTGAACCATCCCAATGGTCAAATTTATTATCCAACTTGGCATAGGTCCCGTTGAGAATATCCTCTAGACTAACAGAGCGCAAGTAATCATGGATGTAGTTTTGTAATCCTGCCCAGAAGCCAACAGTTTGTTGGTTGATAACCTCATCAGGGTTAACGCCTTCATCCAAGGTAGAAATAATAGCCATAGACTCCTCTGTAGCTAATAAGATTTCCAAAATCGTATAGTCTTTAGGTTCCTTAGCCAACTTATAGCCACCGTACTTACCACGAATACTAATAACCAAATCAGCCGCACCCAAACGGGCCACAATACCTTCTAAATACTTTTCAGAAATACCTTGTCGTTCGGCTACCGATCGTAAGGATACAGTTTTCTCTCTAGCATTCACTGCTAAGTCTAGTAAAACCATAAGGGCATAGCGCCCCTTTGTGGAAATTCTCATATCCTAGCTACTCTCCTTCTATCATTATCCCTACCCAGGAGGATTATCTCATAATTTTAAAACCCTTTACCAAACTAGGGATTAACTTCATTATAGTAGGTTATTTCAAAAAATACAAGCATAAAGATTATATGTATACAAAAAGAGCCCCAGACCATAAGGTCTGGGGCTCTTACTCACTAACGAGCTTTATTATTGATAACTGCTTCTACAAGTCCACGGAAGAGAGGATGGGCATGGGTTGGGCGAGATTTCAACTCAGGATGAGCTTGAACACCTACAAAGAATGGATGATCCTTAATTTCAATGGATTCAACCAAACGACCATCCGGAGAGGTACCGGAGATAACAAGACCCTTTTCAGTAAGAATATCGCGATAATCATTGTTAAATTCATAACGATGACGATGACGCTCTTCTACTTCCTTAGTGCCGTACACTTGGTAGGCCTTTGTTCCTTCTACATTAACGCAAGGATAGGA
>CAKPUJ010000065.1:0-2527 GCA_934191645.1 uncultured Veillonella sp.
GCTTCCTTAGGCAACAAAGCCTCATGGATAGGGGCATATGGTAGCATTATCCCTATATAGTGAGTGCCTGGCGCAATGACATCCATAGGAAGGGCTACATCCTTCTTAAGGGCTAAAAGGACGATAGGCCGGCTAGGATCTAAGAGAAGTTCTTCTTCCTGAGGAGATACCTGAGCCACCTCTTTAATGGCCTTTAGGGAGCCTGCCATAAGAGCCAAGGGCTTAGCAGGCCTATACTTACGGTCCCGCAGGGCTTGAATCGACTCTCTCTCATGAGCATCACAGACTAAGTGATAACCACCAATCCCCTTAAGTGCTAAAATGCCTCCTCTTTTAACAAGATCTCTTGCCCTAAGCAAGGAGGCATCTCCCTCTTCCTCGAATAGCAAATAGTCATCACTGCCTAGCCTATCATCATGCGCAGACATGCCATGACACCCATGTATGTCACTACCCCGATGCTCAGTCTCTGGCTTCTCAGATGTTAGGCCCCAATCACTGATCCAAGATTGGTCACCCTCGTGGCAAGATTCGGCCACCTTCTCTAGGGCTTGGCGATCAACCCTATAAAAACTATAATGAGGGCCACAGACATGGCAGGCGTTCGGTTCCGCATGATAGCGTCGCCCTCTTATATCCTCATACTCTGCCTGGCAATCAGGGCACATGGGAAAGTCAGACATGGTAGTCCGCTCCCTATCATAGGGCATAGACTCAATAATGGTGTAGCGGGGACCACAGTTAGTGCAGTTGATAAAACTATAATTAATCCGCCGCTCTACCCCTTGATGCATCTCTTCTAAACAATCTTGACACGGAGCCGTATCAGGAGGAATAAAGGTATGCATAGGCCCCCCCAGAGGAGAATTACGGATAGAGAACGCCTCTTCCTCTACTAGGTCTATTATCTTGTGATTCGCATTATTTATGCGGCCCAGGCGGGGTAAGCGATCTTGTATGGCTTTCACAAAAGCCTTCAGATCAACCACAGGCCCCTGGACCTCCACATAGACTCCTGCTCCATCATTATAAACAAAACCTGTCAGGCCTAATTCATGGGCGCATACAGAAACAAGGGGCCGGAACCCGACCCCTTGTACGATGCCTTCAAATCGGTTTGCCCAACGTTCAATTGTAGATGCTGATAAACGATGTTCCTTCATAAGAAACTCCCATTCAAAGGTTATATAATTTTCTTTTTATGGCAATGAATTTATTTATATCATACTAGTCTTTACAATTTTTGGCTACTGGTACAGACCCATCAAGACCCATTTCATCCATTTTAGCCTGAATCATAATAGCGCATTCAATCCGCTTCTTTTGGAGGCGACAGCCAAATTCATAAGGGGTTTCCAAATTACCACCTAGACTAAGGTTATTGGCATGGCAACCACCAGAACAGAAGAACTTAGCCCAGCATTTAGCACAGGTTGGCTTAGTAAACACATGTGTATTACGGAATTGGGTTGGAATATCAGTATTGGTAATACCTTCCCATACAGTACCAATTACATAACCATCCTTGCCGACAAATTGGTGGCAAGGATAGATATCTCCATTTGGCACAACTGCCATATACTCATGACCAGCGCCACAACCGCGCAAGCGCTTAGCCATGCATGGTCCGCGGTAGAGGTCCATACGGAAGTGGAAGAAATTAAAGCGCTCGCCCCAACCTTCTGCTTGGCGTTCCAAATAAAGATCTGCCAACTTTTCATATTCTGCAGATAATGTAGGCCAATCTTCTTCACGAAGGACATAGTCCCCTTCCGCTCCTACCACTGGTTCCATAGAAAGATGTTCAAAACCTAAATCAGACAGCGATTTTACATCCTCTACAAAATCCAAATTCTTATGGGTAAAGGTGCCACGCACATAATATTCCAAACCGTTACGTTGCTTGACGGCATTAACAAGGTTCTTAGCGATGATATTATAGGATGCTGCACCGGAATTGGCTACAGGGCGCATGGCGTTATGAACCGCCTCGCGACCATCCAATGATAATACCATAGACATATTATGGTCGTTAAGATAGTCAATTTTATCTTGATTCAAAAGAACACCATTAGTAGTCATGGTCATCTTCATGATTTTGTTGTTCTTTTTAGCCTGCTCTTCAGCATACTCAACGGTTTGCTTAACCACATCCCAGTTGAGAAGAGGTTCCCCACCGAAGAAGTCTATCTCCAGATGTTGACGGCTACCGGAGTTGGCAATCAAAAAATCAACAGCACGCTTAGCCACCTCAAATGGCATGAGTTCACGTTTTACCCCACCGTAATCACCTTGGGATGCAAAGCAATACTTACAAGCTAGGTTACAATCGTGAGCGATATTGAGGCACATAGCCTTTACAATTGGCTTCTCATCTATGACCAATTGGAAATCAGGGCTCATAGGTGTAAAGAGTTGACCTGCCTTGATGAGCTCATCAATCTCATCCAATAGTTCATCTAATTCCGCAGGATCCTCAGTCGCATCCAACGCAGCATGAACCTCCGCCCTATTATGGCCTTTATAC
>CAKPUJ010000066.1:0-2477 GCA_934191645.1 uncultured Veillonella sp.
TTCCAACCCAACTGGGAAGACTTATAGTCGGGAAGCAATTGAAGAATTAGCCGGCGCGATTCGTGGGAAAAATATCACTTGGGGCGACACGCACCACCCAAATTTCACGGAGAAAAACGGCGAGTATGTGGGGGATTACCTTTTTATCAATGACAAGGCAAATCCACGCGTAGCTGTGATTGACTTGAAAAGCTTTGAAACAAAGCAAATTGTGGTAAATCCTATCATTAAAAGCGAACACGGTGGAAGCTTTGTAACACCAAATTCTGAGTATGTCATTGAGGCTAGTCAATACGCCGCTCCGCTCGATAATAACTATCATCCGATAGAAGATTATGAGGCGACTTACCGAGGGGCTGTTACCTTTTGGAAATTTGACTACGGCAAGGGTAGGATAGATGAGGGCAAGTCCTTTTCACTGGAACTTCCGCCTTATATGCAAGATTTAAGCGATGCGGGCAAGGGCGAGAGTATGGGTTGGGGCTTTACAAACAGCTTTAACTCTGAAATGTATACAGGTGGCATAGAAAAGGGCTTACCGCCATTTGAAGCAGGTATGAGTCGCAATGACACGGACTTTTTACACCTTTATAATTGGCAAATTTTAGAAAAACTTGTCAAGGATAAAAAGAACTACAAAATCATCAATGGGCATAAGGTTATCCCCATAGAAGTAGCTGTGGCAAACAATGCCTTGTTTTTAATCCCTGAGCCAAAAAGCCCTCACGGCGTGGATGTTAGCCCAAATGGTCGTTATATCATAGTGGGCGGCAAGCTTGATACGCACACAAGTGTGTATGATTTTAGGAAAATTAAGGATTTGATTAGTAAAAAAGACTTTGCTGGCAAAGATCCTTATGGAATTCCTATCTTAGATATAAAAAAGGTTTTACACGGACAAGTTGAGCTAGGACTTGGACCATTGCATACGAGCTTTGACAGCAAGGACGGAGTGGTTTATACCTCTTTGTATGTGGATTCACAAGTTGTCAAGTGGGATTATAAGAATTTAAAAGTGCTTGATAGGGTCAATGTGCATTATAATATCGGGCATTTAGATACTATGGAGGGCAAAAGTGCAAAACCTATCGGTAAATACGCTATCGCACTTGATAAACTTTCCATAGATAGATTTAATCCCGTAGGTCCCTTACACCCACAAAATCACCAGCTCATCGACATAAGTGGAGCAAAAATGGAGCTAACTTATGATATGCCCATACCCCTTGGCGAGCCACACGATGTGGTCTCCATAAGCGCGAAAAAGCTCAAACCACTCGCTACTTACAAAATGGGGACAAATTCAAGAGCTGATACGCAAAGTGTAGGTATGACTTTGGCTGGACAAGAAAGGATAGTGCGAAATGGCAAAAATGTAACCGTATATGCAACTTTGGTGCGTAGCCACATCAATCCTGAGCATATTGAAGTGCAAAAAGGGGACAATGTAACCATATATCTTACCAACCTTGAACGCGCCCAAGATGAAACGCACGGCTTTGCCATTGATTTATACAATGTCCACGCCAGCGTTGAGCCGGGCAAAACGGTAAGTGTAAATTTCACTGCTGATATAGAAGGTGTATATCCTTACTACTGCACTGAATTTTGTTCAGCCTTACACCTTGAAATGATGGGTTATTTGCGTGTAAAGGACCCAAACAAAAAGTATGAATCAGCCCGCAAGACTTATTTGCAAAAATTTACCAAAGAACAACTTGAAGCTGAGTATCAAAAAGTCATCGCCACAAACAAAGCTACTGATGAAGTTATAGGCAATGTAGTGAATTTTTTAAAAGAAAAACACTATGAAAAATATCCAAAAGTCAAGGCTTTGGTTACTGACGCATTAGACCAATACTCAAAAATTAAAGATGTCAAGGCAAAGGCTGATGAGGCTTATAAAAAAGGCGACACGAATGGGGCTATTTTGTGGGAGTATCAAGTGTGGCAATATATGGTAAAAACCGCCGATGTTGGACTTCGTGCTAAAAACAATCTCGCCAAAGAGCTTTCTACACCGATGAGTAGAGCAGCTTCACGCGGCGAACAAGCGTATTTGCGTGGAGGTTGCAATGGTTGCCATGTTATAGGACAAGTAAGTAGCGGACCTGACTTAACAGGCACGCTTTTACGCCACGAAAACCCTGAAAAATGGGTATTTGAATTTATCAAAAATCCTGCGACAAAGTATAATGAACCTTATGTTGCAGAGATGATAAATTATTTCAATCTGCGGATGCCCAACCAACATATGAGCGATAGTGAGATTAAGGACATTATCGAGTATCTCAAATGGATAGATGAAAACGCTGGGCTTCAATAACATAAATCCTCTCCCTTGTGGAGAGGATTTTGTCGAATTTTTACTTTTGATAACTATTCTTAAAGGTAGATAATGCAAAAATATCAAATTTACACTATCATCGCTTTGTTAATAATGACTTTGGGCTTTACTATACCAACGCTTTGCTTTC
>CAKPUJ010000067.1:0-2268 GCA_934191645.1 uncultured Veillonella sp.
TCGTTTAAATCCTTCACCAGCGTCCTTAATAGCACCGCCAATTGACTTGATGACACCAGAGACACCGTCCAAGATGCTTTTAACAGCTTGACCGAATGATTTAATGACATTAGATGCGCCTTTAAAAACAGTGTTAACCACATTACCAAATTCTCGAAGAATTGGAGTAACTGGACTCAATGCAGTCTTAATTGCATTACCTACACTTGTAAATAGGTTTGCAATACTGTTGATAATAGGTGCTATCTGCCCAACGATACTAGAAAATGCTTGAGCGATAGAAGATACCGCTTGACTGACTGCTTGCGCAATCTGTGCGACAGAAGGCATAACTGGTTGCAATACCTGAATGATTCGCACGACTGCATCTGCGATGATCTGTGCCGTGGTCGTAAAGACTTTGCCCAGCACTTCCACAAGTGGAGTTACCGCTTGTAGGACTGGTGGCAAGTTCGTCATGATGATTTCAGCGACCTTAATAATCACATTTCCGATAGTTTCCACAATCGGAGCAAGCGCAGTCACAATTTGAGAAATACCAGAAGCGATTTGTTGAACCGCAGAACCAACTGCTTGAATAATAGCGCTGAATGATGTACCAAACGCATTAACTAATACAGCTAATTGAGGGGCAACACCACCTACAGCAGTAATGATTTCTGCAATCGCAGAGCCAACCGCCTTGATAACTGGAATAAATGCTTGAATTGCAGGCGCAACTGTCACAATAGCTTGTGCAAATGCCCCGATGATCGCAGTTGCTACAGTGGCAAACGCTTGTCCAATAGATTGAACCACGCTACCGATTCCTTGCAAGATTTGAGCGATTCCAGCGCCTTGCATACCAGCAAGTGCCATTGCAGCACCAACTGCTACGATAGCAACAGATAATGCGAGGATATTTGCTGGGTTAGCTATTGCCAACGCTTGTCCAATTCCTCTAAATGCGGTAGCAAGACCAGAGCCGATACCTTTTGCAGCGATAGCAACACCAGTCAACGCAGACTTGATGCCCTCGCCTAAACCTGTGAAGATTTGTTTGATGACTCCATCAGATTGCCTAAATGCGTTCTCTACACCTTTGGATTCAGTTGTAGCTTTAGCACCCAATCCCTTGAATGGGTTGAGTTTAGAAAGCAATCCCATTGATTGTTGGCCATTAGATGCAAATGCTGCGAATGGATTCTTTTTCAGAACCATAAATAACCCACCGATAGCTAGACCAGCACCACTAATTGCACCGAGAAGACCGCCAGCATTTGGAACCCCGCTGAACATCTTCTTGATGCCATCAACGACTGGTTTCATTTTGCTCGCTAGGGCTGAAAAACCAGATTGTACTGATTTGACTACTGCATTGACTTTATTTCTGAATGACTCACTATTTTTGTATAGATCAATGAAATATTTTGCAACTAGTGCGATACCGATTGCAATTAACCCCCATCCAGAGGTCATAGCTGTTTTAGCCAAACTAAACGCAGAACCCAAACCACTCACAATTGAGCGTGTCTGTGTCATAGTTGTACCAATCGCAGTCATTGCAGGCCCTACGACTGGAGACATACCAACGAAGCCACGAATAACCTTGGCTACTGCATTGTCGCTCTCTGTAGCCCATTCAATGGTTTTGGATGTTCCAGACAATAAGCCTGTGAGCATCCCTTTATTCGATGCCATAACCTTATTTCGCAAGGATTCCCACGATCCGCCAACTTGCTCAAGTTTAGAACCTACGTTATTTTGCATGTCCTCTGCTTGTCTAGCAAGCCAAGCGGCAGCGTCACCTTGTGAACGAGATACCTCTTCGAGCGATCCTCTAGCGGCATCCCATGATTTAGTGGCATCTTTAGTCTTGTTTGAAATACTATCAAGCAATGGACTGATAGCTTGCATCCCAGAAGTGTCAAACAAAGTCTTCAATGTCGCAGCTTTCTCAGACTGTGACATATCCTTGATCTTGTCATTTACTTCAATTAAGATCTGCTTGAACGGCTTCATATTCCCAGCAGCGTCCGTATAGCTCAAACCAAGACTAGTCATCAACTTACTTGCTTTGTCAGATGGGGCTGCCATCTTGAGCATAGCGTGGTTCAAGTCTTGTGATGCTTGCGCTGCAGACATACCAGTATTAGTGATCAGACCGATCGCAGTAGATGCATCTTTCATATCCACACCCATCAAACGAGAGGAACTTGCCACGTTAGATAAGGCTTGCTCCATACTCTCGACAGATGCATTAGATACGTTTGCTGTTTGGGTCAATAC
>CAKPUJ010000068.1:0-2017 GCA_934191645.1 uncultured Veillonella sp.
CCATACCTTTTGCATTAGCACATTTTTGCGGGTTTGGAGACCGAAGCTTTTGAGTTATCTCACGTATTTGATCATACGTCTTTTTACCGCTAAACATTATCAAAACATGCCAATGAGGCTTTTTCAATTCACCGTCAGGATTCACATCTTTATCATGAAGTGGACTCTCAACCCAAGGAACATGTAACTCATCTAAAAACTCCCTCCAATTTTCAGGAGCCGATTCAGGATAGACTACAAACGTCCAATTCCTTGTGCGTTCATCTTTAGTTTTTCTACTCGTCATGCTATAATTACCTTAATTGAACAACAGTCTAACAGCAAAAGCAGTGCGCCAACACTAATGCTTTTGCTATTTTTTTTGCTCATTTTCCTTTCCGTTAGCATTAACCCAAATTGTAATAAGACCAGACTTACTAAGACCCATTTGTTTCGCAATTTTATCAAGATTATCTGCCAATTCCTTAGTAAGCGTTACAACGACTCTCTTTTTTTCATTACTGATCATAATTCGTATCCTCCAACGACTTTTTCTTAAAAACCATAGTAACAAAAAAGTAACTAAGGTGCAACAGTTTAGATACTAATTAGCGAATAATAGGCCTTAAACCCTTGGCATTACTGATTTTGTCAAAAAAAAACGCTGAAACCCTTGGGAGAGTAAGGCTAAACAGCTATCGACCAATGACCAATGACCAATAAGGGGGGTGTCGTAGTCCCCCCCTCCTCCGCCCAATTCATAAACACCAAAACCAAAAAACAAACCTCAGGGCTCCGCCCCGAACCCCGACCTCCTTCTACCGAAATATATGCAGGCGCCACGCTTACTATTTCGTTCAGCTATCGGCTTTTGCAATCTAACACGACCGTTTCGCTACCAGTCGCCTTACAGGCTCCATTCTCGCTTCTCTTACGTGTTTTAACGATTGCGCCGATAACTAAACGAAATAGACGCTAAATCGCTTAAAACGCAAAATAGACCCTTTTTAGAGCATTGATTTTTTCTACTAGTCATTTCGATAATATAAAATTGACCACAACACAGAAAACTTATATTATAAGCTTATGTCGTAAGTCCGACGTACTCACGTAATATAGACGGACGTTAAATGGAAGGAGCATAAATGAGAGTGATAAAATCAGAAAAATTCACTTTGGCCGAAATTATGACGACCAGCGAACTTGCACAAGAACTTGATTACAACCAAGCTTACGTTTTGCGCTTAGCGAAAGAACATCTGACTGAAGGAAAAGAATATCGCTCTGCCGGTAGAAGAAACTATCTTTTCAGCCCAGAAGCCCTTAAAAAACTAGAAAAAGTCATAACCACCAAAGAAGGTGAGTAAATGCCTAAAGAAACAACTATCAACGTTGAACAACTAGAAAAATTGCTAGAATCATATTCCAATGATTTTATCGAATTGACCGGCGGAAAAGTCGAAGAAACCACCGACCTCTTTGACCTACTTCTCACAAATATTCTGGAATTAAACTCTGAAGAACAAAAAGAGCATAAGGGAAAACTGATAGCACCTTCCTACAGGAAGGTGGCTAAGTCGGCTGTGCCAACTGGTTTTCTTACAAAACAACCTTATATTTTTTGATATCACAAAAAAATCCATTTTGGACCTATTTTCGGTCATAATATAGTACCTACTTTTGGTCATAGTTTCGTCCGTAGTTTTGGTCATAGTGACTAAGACTTTCACGCACAAAAAAAGAGCTGAAATTAACAGCTCTTATCCTTTATTTATTTTTGAATTTACACTTCCACCATGACGATTCGATTTTATATATTGCCCGATAATATAAGCTGAATTATCACAAAGAAGCGGAAACCAATCATCAAATCTTTCTGACATTGCATAGTCAATTAAATCTTTGATTTCAGTGATATTCTTAGAATCAACAAACGACATCATCTCTCTAATCAACTCATATCGTTCTGCACTCGTTACTGACAAATAACTAGCAATTTCTGCACCACCATGAGCGATAATATCACTTTTAGCATATT
>CAKPUJ010000069.1:0-1971 GCA_934191645.1 uncultured Veillonella sp.
GTACAAAGTGAAATCATAGCAAGAGGTCCAAACGAATATAATTGGTTCATTAATCCGTTGATTGTCTTTAATGGGGATAGGGTTTCATTTACAAAAACATACGTTCGGAAAAAGACTTTAGCTGCCCAAAAGAAAGAAGAAGCAGAGAAACGACAGTTATCACTTGGTTTTGATGAACTGTAACACTCCATTGAGTGAAGCTGCCGTTTGGTCGCTCCCCCTTTGGGGGCGGGGGGGATAGATAAAGTTCCTCTATGTAAAGTTATAATGGGGGATGAAAGGCAAGGTTCGCTAACCTTACCCCGATTGTTTATGCTTCCCAGCATTCAATCTATCCCCGTTTATGGGTTTCTCTTTCACCCTACAAAGATAACCTCATGGGGGAAAAATGTCCAAGAATATGGGGTAAAAACTATCAAGTCGGTAGAAAATAAGTATCTTTGAAGTACATTTTTAGTAGAGGTACTGGTATGCCTAGACGAAGCAGATAGGCAAAAATAAAGCCGCTGGGGATGTCGGATGTCCGTCAATTAACTCCAGCGGCTTGTATTTTGGTAACTCTCCCGTATCGGTCAGCTACCGTTTGGTCAGCAACAAAGGTAGTACTTTATTGTCGCAAATCCAAATGTTTTCCCCTTTATTTGTGCATTTACAAAACATTCACTAACTTCGCACCTATGCAGTATGGTGATAGCACACTAGCACCCTAAAGGGTACGTGTGTAAGGGGACAAGCCCCCTTAACCCCCTGTCAGCCGGCTGTCACCGGCTGTTATCGATTGTCACAAAAATGTTAACTTATGGGAGCAACAAGTATTCATGTACAAGCAGTGAAGCCGGGGAGCGAGATTCACAACTTTAGGGAAAAAGAGTTGGACTATGTTCGTCCGGAACTTAGTCATTTGAATGAAAGCTGGGTTGGAGATAGCATCTCCCATCGGCTGGAGAGTGCGAAACAGAGATATTTCGATACGGTTGGGCAGAAGATGCAGACTAAAGCAGCACCCATACGGGAGGGGGTAATAGTAATCAAGCAAGAAACCACCATGCAGGAACTCCAGCAATTCGCTGCGGTCTGCAAGGAACGTTTCGGTATTGAAGCGTTTCAAATCCATATACACAAGGACGAAGGATACATGAACGCAAAGCAATGGACACCTAACCTTCACGCCCATGTAGTTTTCGATTGGACGCAGCCGAACGGGAAGAGTGTGCGTTTATCGCGTGATGACATGGCAGAACTCCAAACCATAGCATCTGAAGCACTGGGCATGGAACGTGGTGTTTCTTCTGATCGCAAACACTTATCGGCTATGCAGTACAAGACCGAATGTGCGAAAGAACAGCTTCAGGAACTATCCAACGATATATCCAGTGCGTTAGACAAGCACAAGGACGTGCAAAACCAGCTTCTTCAGCTTCAGAAAGAACTACGTTCCATTGAAACAAAGAAAAACGTCCAAAAACTCATTTCTAAGGCTTCAGAGAAGTTTTACGGCTTGATAGGGAAAACGGTTAACGATAGGGAAAAAGATACCTTAAAAGCCAAAATAAAGGCTTTAGAGGGGGAAAATGAACAGCTATCCGATAGACTGGGAAAGGCTATACTTGAAAAAGAGCGAAACGGCACAAAGGTATTCAAAGCCGAGAACGACAAGGAGTATTATAGACAGCAAATGGACAATGCAAGGACAACCAGTAACCGACTAAGAACGGAGAACCAAGAACTAAAGACCGAAACCAAGGAATTGAAAAAAGAACTTGGTAAGATGAAAGACTTGTTCAATTCCGAACAACTGGAGGCTTTAAGGCATCATTTCCCAAACATATCAAAAGCTATGGAAGAGGGGAAAGACCTACTCAAGCAAATCACCAGAAGCAGAGGTTTCGGTATGGGTATGTAACCCCCCCCGCCCCCAAAGGGGGAGCGACCAAACGGCAGCTTCACTCAATGGAGTGTTACGCCGTTCGG
>CAKPUJ010000070.1:0-1960 GCA_934191645.1 uncultured Veillonella sp.
CACTTGGCCAATGGAAGCCCGGAGAATCTCCCCGCTATAGGCCGCTATGTGGAGGGTAAAGACCGCATATACATAGATGAGACCGGGTAAGCCTCTTACATTGACACCCAAGTGGCCCAGAATTTCTGGCACTCCGAAATACACCAAGAAGAGTTGAACAAGGAAAGGCGTCCCCCGCATAAAGGAGATAAAAACAATCAAAATCTGGTTAAGAACTGGTACCTTATTCACCCTACCCAAGGCTATAAAAGCCCCTAATATAGTCCCTAAGACAGCCGCTACTACCGCAATAAGAATAGCTACATGCACATAGGACAGGAGGATGGGAAAGGATTTGATCATATAGGATAGGCTAAAATATGCTTCCATAAGACATCTCTTTCTAAATTAAGAAGAAAAGGCTGCAATGCTAGCATTACAGCCATAGGGGTGAATCCCTTACTTGCCTGGTTCTACAGTGTAGTCACCGCCGAGGAATTTTTCTGACAAGTCTTTGAGGGTTCCGTTTTCACGAAGCTTCTTCATATCTGCATCAATACGTTTAACTACGTCATCCATGCCGTCGCCCTTGCGAACGACGAAGTAAGTAGGAACGACAGCTAAGGTATCACCTACGATTTTAAGAGGTAATTTCCGTTCTTTTACAGCGGATTCAACGATATACTTGTATTCTCCTGCTGCATCAGCACGGCCAGTAGCTACCAAATTCAAGGTTTCGGCAGCTCCCTTATCAGTATAAATTAATTCAATTGGTGTGGCCGCTGTTTCATTGAACTTCTTAACCATATCTACGAATTCGGAGTTTGTCGTAGCAGCCACCTTTTTTCCTTGTAAGTCAGCCAAGGAATGAACGGAATTATTATCATCCTTTACCACCAAGTTACGGACAGAATAGTCATTCACTTCATTCGTGAATAAGTACTTAGCTTCCCGTGCTGGATTGCGGCGCATTTGGTTGGCAATGAGGTCTACTTGGCCACCGTCCATAGCTACAAAGGCCGCATCTGTAGACATAGGCTTGAATTCAAAGTGGAGGCTAGGATCGATTTTTTCGATTGCCTTAAGAATTTCCACATCATAACCTGTCAACTCCCCATTATCATCGGTATAGGAGAATGGTTTGGAGGTTCCTCGTGTAGCTACAACAATCGTTTTTGCATCTGAAGCTGCTGCTGATTTACTGGAACTGTCATCCCCGCCACAACCAGCTATAGCCAAGGTGCCTAAAATAGCTACTCCAAGGGTTACTAATTTAAGAATTTTTTTGCTTTTTAATGTAAACATCTAATCTACCTCTTATAAAATCTGTTTCATATGTATCTCCAATGGATACAAGTCTCTCTCCCTAGCTTACATACTGACTAAGAGTCCTACAGGGGGACAGAAGACTTCTTATATTAGGTCTAAGTCTCTAACAATGGAAGACGCCAATCGTTGCTTAGCTATCTCATAAGCCTTGGGCCGTTTCCAATCAGGCACGGCTGCCATAAGATTATTGATGGTGTTTGTATCCAAGCCTTGCTCCAGTTTGCCTACAATGTCTGACAGACTAAAGGGGCGGCCTGGAGACCCCTTGGGTCTATCCTCTTGGCTAGTCCATGAGCGACCATCAGTAAAGGTCACATCTATGCGGGTTAGGCGCACGTCTTGCGCCACCTTGGGCAGGTCGTTGTAACGATGGATTTTTGGTAAGGCTTTATGAAAGTCAGCTGGTGTCTTTTCTAAGAAAAAGAGTTGGTCCTTAATTGCCCCATAGGTGAGGACCTGCCACACCACATATTCCAAGGAGAATTGGCCTTCGCGGCCGCTTACAGGTTGGCGGTAGTGCATGCCCTTAGCTGCCCCAGGAGGTAGGTGAATATCCACCTTCTCTATACAGTCCCAGATGGAACCGGTTTGATTTCCTTTAGTTTGGTTAGCCTCCAAGTCAGCTTGAAAATCTTTTTGCCATCGATGATAG
>CAKPUJ010000071.1:0-1898 GCA_934191645.1 uncultured Veillonella sp.
AACAAAGACTATAAGGCTGCAGAGTCAACCGCTGTATCAGGCGGCAAGGTCAAATAACGACTAAGGAATTCCCGGGTTCTCACCTCTTTAGGATGGGCCAAGATATCTTGTGGTTTCCCTTCTTCTACTACGCGACCACCTTCCATAAATACCACTTGATCTGCCACTTCAGAGGCGAAACCAATCTCATGGGTCACGATAATCATAGTCACATTTAGTTCCTTGGCGATTTTCCTAATAACCGCCAAGACCTCACCCACTAGCTCTGGGTCCAAAGCAGAGGTTGGTTCATCGAAGAGAATGACTTCAGGGTCCATAGCTAGAGCCCGAGCAATGCCAATTCGTTGTTGTTGGCCACCAGACAATTGAACTGGGTAATAGTCACCATAGTCTGCCATCCCCACTTCACTTAAGTACTTTTGGGCGATTTCCTTGGCTTCAGCCTTTTTAAGGCCTTTAACCGTCACGAGCCCTTCCATGATATTCTCCAAAGCCGTCTTATTGGAGAAGAGGTTATAGGATTGGAAGACCATGGATGTGTGGCGACGCACATTAAGAATTTCCTTCTTCTTTGCCTTAGCTAAGTCTACCTGAATATGGCCGAGGCGCATGTGACCTTGGTCTGCCTTTTCTAAAAAGTTAAGGGTTCGTAAAAAGGTAGTCTTACCAGACCCAGAAGGGCCTAAGATAACCGTCACAGAACCGCGAGGAACAGTAATATCAACACCCTTCAAGATTTCACGCTTCCCAAAGGATTTATGTACATTTGTAATTTCAATCATATGCTTTCTTCTTTCAGAATTTCTAGTAGGCTTGCCTAATCCTAATTATTAACCTTCCCATGCTTATAGGCACTAGCCCAAATTTCTAAGCGATGGAACAAAAATTCAAAGAATATACCCAAGCCCCAGAAAATGAGGGATACTACGATGAAGGTTTCAAAGTAGCGGGCATTAGTTTCTGTATAGAGCTTGGCCGCCCCAAATACTTCCATAACAGTGATGACAAAGACGATGGACGTCGATTTCATAGTGTTGAGAAATTGGTTGGTAAAGAGAGGCAAAGCAAATACAAGGGCCTGAGGTAAGACGATTCTGCGAAAGGCCTGGGACCAGGTCATACCCACTGCATACGCCGCCTCAACTTGGCCTTTAGGAACAGCCTCCAAGGCAGCCCGGAAGATTTCACTCAAGTAAGCTCCCGTATGGAGCGATAGACCAATGATAGCAATGGCTATAGCCGGTACATGTTCAAAGGGAATATGAATTTTTTGCTCTTGGCTTAAGTAAAGCAAGAACATAGGAATCCCATAATAGACCAAATAGAGGAGAACCATATTAGGCAGGCCCCGGCATATAAGAACAAAGGCCTGACTCAATGGGGACAGGATCGGCACCTTGTTTTCTCTAAAGACACAGGACAAGAGCCCTAAGAGAGTCCCAATAATAACGGAGGAAAAGGTAATCTCTAAGGTCACCTTAATATAGGGTAGAACAAACTCAAAAGCGCCTACCATATAGGTTGGATCGATAATTGTTTGCATAATTAATCCTCACTAACTAAGACTTGCTCAGGTCTTTCCTGAATCAAGGACAGGCGTTTTTCCAAGAACCGTCCCAAGAGGGAAATGATAAAAATCAAAATACCATAAATGATAGCCGCATCAACGAAGAGTTCTAAATAGCGTTGGCTATTGCCCCCCAAGAGTTCAGCCTTCCGCATCATATCCACAACACCTACGTTAAAAATCAAGGCAGTACCCTTGATCATGGATATAACTACATTAGTCAAAGGCGGTATGGATAGACGAAAGGCCTGAGGGAATACAATGCGTCGATAGGCTTGAAAACCCGTCATACCCAGAGCCTTAGCGGCTTCTTTTTCCCCTTGCCCCACTT
>CAKPUJ010000072.1:0-1834 GCA_934191645.1 uncultured Veillonella sp.
GTTCCTCAACGCCCAGAAGCTGAACGATAAAGCGATTTTGCTCAGTTCTATTAATTCACCGCTTTGGATCTGTACCCTTAAATCTGGCAGCAAATTAGACTAGTTTTTTCTGGCTGCCTTACGCAACGAATTGCTCACCACTTTCATCGTCCCCCCTTCGCCTGACGAGAAACACGACTGTTTAACTTCGTGATAGCACAGGCGATTTGTGATGTACCACGCATTCCATTTTCCCCTTCTCAACGGCCCTGAGCAAAAGCGCATTTTTTGCGTTTAGGGTTTGCGCCAAAGTATGAGCCCCAACACACTTCACCGCTGTAGCTGTTACCCCCTTTTCGTAATTATTTAGCAACTTAGCAACAAACATACCCGGCGAAAAAAATACGCCAAAAAGCGCATTATTAAAAACAAAATCCTCCCCACCACTCCAGCACAAATACATAAATCAGAGTGTATTGAAAGCTAAATTTCAGAATTTAATTCTAAATCATTGCTGTCAGCAGATTTAAATTCCACAAAATTCCATGAGCTCTATAGTGACATTCGAACGCCGCTTCCGTGAGTTAACGCTGTGTCACGGACGGTTTTCCTGAATCACAAAACCTGTTCTGAGGAGATCACCATGGGTGATGCATTAGGGCTTATCGAAACCAAAGGCCTGGTGGCCTGTATTGCCGCAGCGGATGCGATGTGTAAATCCGCCAACGTTGAACTGATTGGCTATGAAAACATCGGCTCTGGTCTGGTGACCGTGATGGTGAAAGGCGACGTTGGCGCAGTGAAAGCATCTGTCGATTCTGGACTTGAGTCCGCACAGCACATCGGGGAAGTGGTGACGTCGCTGGTTATCGCGCGTCCTCACAACGACATCAACAAAATCGTTATTAAACATAAAGCTTAAGGCCGGAGGGAAGAAACATGGGTGATGCATTAGGTCTGATTGAAACCAAAGGTTTGGTGGCTTGTATTGAAGCAGCTGACGCGATGTGTAAGGCCGCCAACGTTGAGTTGATTGGCTATGAAAACGTCGGTTCTGGTCTGGTCACCGCAATGGTGAAAGGTGATGTCGGCGCAGTAAAAGCGGCGGTGGATTCCGGTGTTGAGTCCGCACAGCGCATTGGCGAGGTGGTGACGTCGTTGGTTATCGCGCGTCCACACAATGACATCAACAAGATTGTCTCGCACTACAAAATTACCGATTAACCGGAGAAAACATAATGAGAGAAGCGCTTGGTCTGATCGAAACCAAAGGTCTGGTGGCCTGTATTGAGGCGGCAGACGCGATGTGTAAAGCCGCCAACGTTGAGTTGATTGGCTATGAAAACGTCGGCTCTGGCCTAGTCACCGCGATGGTAAAAGGCGACGTTGGCGCAGTGAATGCCGCGGTGGATTCCGGTGTTGAAGCAGCAAGACGTATCGGTGAAGTGGTGACCTCCCGTGTCATCGCCCGCCCGCATAACGACATCGAAAAAATCGCGTCGCAGCATAAAGCATGACCTGACAGGGCGCGCCCCGTCTGCACTCTTTTAGTCTGATGAAGGATAGACTCATGATTGAACTGGATACCGATTTGCGCTCCCGTCAGAACGCGCGGGTGCTGGTGCGTAACGCCAAAAAAGCGCAAGCGATTATGGCCACTTTTTCGCAGCAGCAAATCGACGCCATCGTGAAAAACGTGGCCCAGGAAGCAGCACACCACGCTGAAGCACTGGCAAAAATGGCCGCAGAAGAAACTGGCTTCGGCAACTGGCAGGATAAAGTCCTGAAAAACCGTTTCGCCTCGCTGCGTGTTTACGATGCCATCAAAGATATGAAGACCGTCGGCATCATTCAT
>CAKPUJ010000073.1:0-1833 GCA_934191645.1 uncultured Veillonella sp.
ATACAGCAATCAAGTCATCAATAACGGCTAAGGCCGTTAAAAATACAGTTAAGCCCACTGGTACACGATTACCTAAAAGGGAAATAACGCCAATCGCAAAGGCGATATCTGTAGCTGTAGGTATCGCCCAGCCTCTTGGTTCCACAGAACCAGCTAACAAGTAATAGATAATCGCTGGCCCCATAACACCACAGCAAGCACCGATGGTAGGCATAAGTCGCTTAGCATTAGTATTCAGTTCGCCTACGAGCATTTCCCGCTTGATTTCAAGACCGACCAAGAGGAAAAATACAGCCATGAGAACATCATTAACCCATTCATCTACATGAAGAGGGCCCAAAGGGAATTGTAGAAAAGCAAAATAATCCCCCGCTAGGCCTGTATTGGCGATGATAACCCCAATGATAGCGGCCAAGAAGAGACATGTCCCTCCAGCCATGGCTGAGGAGAAGAATAAACGAATATTTTGAATTAACATATACATTAGATAAACCTCTATTCTATTGTTTTAATTCTATAGACAGTGTACATTTGTATTTTACCATAAATCAGAGATTCCCTCGATATCTTATAAAAAATTATGTATAATCTAAGTATTAGTTTCCATCACTTAAGAAAGGAGCACCTATGGAAAGCAACTTAAAAACGATGACTCTAGCTGCCGTATTTATGGCGCTTGTCATCATTTTATCTACTGTATCAATTCCTGTCCCAGGTGGCCATCTCTATTTCAATGATACAGTTATCGTCCTAGCAGCCCTCCTCTTCAAGCCTCGTGAGGCCTTCATTATCGGCGGTCTAGGCGCCTTCCTAGGTGATTACTTTTTCTATCCTGCCCCTATGTTTGTCTCCTTGGTAACCCACGGCCTGCAAGCCTTTGTTATCGCTAGTCTTAGCTCAGTCGGCCATAGCCGACAATCCAAATGTAAAGTCCTCCTATGTATCCTAATAGGTGCCGTTATTATGACTACTGGCTACACCCTAGGAAGAGCTTTTGTCTACGCCTCCCCAGCAGTAGCCCTAACCAAACTTCCATTTGAGATTTTACAAGCTATGATTGGTCTCGTATTAGGCTACCTTATCTACTTCCATACGAGCTTAAAAAAAGCCTTTGAAAAAGCTATTAAAGCCTAAATTAATATAATAATTTCAATTGACTCTTATTTATGATCACTCACTCTTATATGAAAATGAGCACATCCTAGGATGTGCTTTTTTCATATTGAAGCAGCCCCAACTCTCTGTGGGTTTCGCGCTGCGAAATCTTACGCTCAATAAAATATACACCATTAGGTGTGTCCTTTTAGGTTAATCAGCGACTTCCTATTACTCCTCGCTGGGGATTTCGCACTGCGAAAGCTTACGCTCGGATGAAAGCGATGCAGTGGATCTGGTCGTCGCTCTGCTCCTCCAGCTTCTACTGCCCTGCTTTTCCCAGGTCCCCTGGTCGGACTCTACATTCTTGTATATATAATAAAAGAGAGACACCTTTTGGTGTGTCTCTTTTTGTTTAATCAGCGACTTCCTATCCCAGCACGCATAGCTGTCGCTACGCTCTACTATGCATGCTTAGAACCTGATGCAATGGCACTAGGTTTCCCAGGTCACCCTGGTCGGACTCCACATTTAGGTATAGATAATGAAAAAGACACACCATTCGGTGTGTCTCTTTTGCTTAATCAGCGAATCCTTATGTATCCTTCTTTCCTAAGCTATACTGGGTGTTCGTCGCTGTGGGTTTTACTACCTAAAACCTTACGCGACGAACTCCGCGATTCACTCCAGTTTATACTTCGCTTCGCTCCTATAAGCTGGGTTCTCTGCGGACCAAGC
>CAKPUJ010000074.1:0-1701 GCA_934191645.1 uncultured Veillonella sp.
GCTTTTAGCAAGTAGTTTAAAAGGCTTTTTGAGCTTTTTATCACAACGGGCTTTGAAAGCAAAGCCCGTTTTTGTGCCTTAAATTTAGGCATTTGTGAATTTGCGTGAATTTTGCGTGATTTTCGCGTTTGCGTGAATTTCGCGTGAAATTTACACTCAATTTACCATTTCACCGCGTGCGAATGGCTTTTTATGATAAAGCCTTTCGCGCCGTGCATAAAAGGATACTTTATGAAAAATCTACCTTTTCTTGCTCGCACTGCTTGTGCAAGCTTGCTTGTTTTTACCGCTGCAAACGCCGCACCAAACACCACGCCGCTAGCAGCTGCGTCTCAAATCCCGCCACACGCGAGTTTCAATCCGCCGCCCTTTGTGATGTTTCAAAAGGTGCTAACGACACGCCCAGAAAATCAGTTTGACGGCAGTAGCCTTATGCGCTCCAACGAACACAGCGTAGCGAACGAACTGCACAACGCAAACACTCCGCTGCACTTTACCACAGGGCTTTACGGCACGACAGGTTATGGAGCGTTGCTGGGGAAATTTCGCACGAGCGAGTTTTACGGCACGCTTGCTGGCTTTTACACTTATGCGGGCGATTACAAAGACGGAGGCGGTTATAAAATCGGCGAGCGCGACAACACTCACAACGCCTTTGGCTACAAACGCGTAAGCACGCAAGCTATGCTAGGCTGGACTCCAAACGCTGAGAATGACTTGCGCGCGACTTTTGTGTATGATAATCTACTTGATGACAGGCAACCTCATAGTTTAGGAATGGACATTCTCCGCACAACTCGGTATTTTGGGCGTGCGGATTATCGTTTGGGGCAGGCTGATGACTCAAACACACTTCGCGCGTGGGCGCAATTCATCGACATTTCAAGGCGTGGGGACAATGACTCTTTGCGACAGGGTCCTGGGGCAACGCTTCGTATCGATAGGCAGTTTGTCAATGCTGGGTCAAAATACGACATTGATTTTGCTGAGGATTATCACAGCCAAACGAGTTTGACTTATGCTTCTGATGATAAAAATGTGAGAACTTTCAGCCCTGCGGGCGTGCAGACTGCGTGGGTAGTGCCTCGTGCGGTAGTGCGTGAGTTGCAAGTGGCGCAGACTTTTTCGTGGCAGTTTGCAACGGCTCACAAGCTTAAATTAGGCGCGGAATACGCTTATAATTGGAGCAAGGCGCGCGAAGCGGACGGAGCAGTGCTAAATCCTGCCACAGGTGGAACAATCACTCCGCGTGAGCTTTTTAACAGCTATTTTGGCAAATCTATGGCTGATAAAAATATCGAACACGGCGCAAGCGTGGCGACAAGGTATGAATTTGCGCCAACTTCACGCCACAATCTAGCGGTGGATTTGCAAAGCATAGAAGTCATCGGCGATGTGGATCAACGATACGGCTCAACGGGAAATCCTTTTCTCAAAAAATCACGCCACAACCGCGCTAGGCTAGAATTTAGCCTTGGTAGTGAGAGTTTTGGCGGGTATTTGAAACCACAAGCTGTTGTGAGTGATGAAGAAAATTCAGCCGATGCTGGGGCGAGCGATGACTTTGGGTTGCGTGTGAGTGGCTCGTTTTTAGCCGATATGGCAAATGACTTTTTTGTCAATACCCCAAAAGATGGCAGATACGATAAGACAATCGAAGGAAGTAATATAGTTGTCCGCAACGCCGATGTGCAGTTTTAC
>CAKPUJ010000075.1:0-1654 GCA_934191645.1 uncultured Veillonella sp.
CTTCAGGAGGTATGCCTGGAGCCGTTATAGGGGCTGTTGCATATTACCTTGCAGATGTTAGTAATCGAGGGTTATCTCGGATTCAAGAAAATAGAGCATTAACTGCGCTAAATATCGCATCTCGAAAAATCGAAAAAAAATTAACTTACAGCAGAACAGTAGAGATATGACTAGTGATCTCTGCTTATAGACATTTTTTAACATAACCACACATATATTATATCAATATATTATTGTTAATCAAAGCACTGCTGAGTGCTTGCATTGTAATACTTTCAGGTGAATATCTGTGCCAGTAAAGCTTAACCTTTTGCTCAAACTCTGGACTCAGATTTATAATTTTACCGGAAGCAAGTTCAAAGCTTATTTGTTGTTTAGGTATCATACAACATGCCAGGTGTTGTAATAACATTGTGACATATGCTTCTGAGGAAGATACAATATGACTTTGTAGCGTTCCTGGCACCAACCCAAAATATTGCTGCAAAAATTTATGATGCATATCTGTATCATGATTAAAGGATACAATCGGGGCCTTTAATAAATTTTCCTTTGATACGCCATGGCTGAAATATCTGGAATAAAACTCTGGTGTTGCACAAAAAATATAATCGAGAGACCCAACATAATCACATAGCCCGCCAATGATTGCCTGCGGCTGAGAACTGATACAACCTACAACCTCTCCTTTGAACAGACGCTTAAGGTTTTTATTTTCATCATCCACTTTTATATCCAGTCTTATAGATGGATTTTTTAAAAAAACACACAAGGCAGGAATTAGCCATGTTGCCAGCGTGTCAGAATTCACTGCGATCGGAATGGTCACAATGCTTTTATTTGCATCAAGGTTCAATACATCATGCTCGAATATATTAACATGATATAGCAGTCCGGCTAATTTCTGACCATAATCAGTTAAATGTGGAGGTGAAGTACGAGTAATTAACTGAACACCGCACTGATTTTCAATTTTTTTTATTTTCTGAGATATTGCCGATTGCGAAATACCAAGAATTCGGGCCGCTCTGTAAAACCCTTTTTGCTTGATAACGAGATCAAGATTTTTTAACAATGAATAATCAATAAAGTTTCTCATTTGCATAGCTATTTGACCCCGGACTGATGATCACCATCAGTCCGGGTTAATATTACTTTGATGTTCTCAGGGCCGGAAACATAATAACATCGCGAATGGTATGACAGTTTGTAAATAACATTATCATACGATCAATACCAATTCCCAGACCTGCAGTCGGAGGCATGCCATATTCAAGCGCAGTAACGTAGTCCTCGTCATAATACATCGCCTCCTCGTCTCCTGCTTCTTTGGCTTTTACCTGCTCTTTGAATCGTTCCGCCTGATCTTCCGCATCATTTAACTCTGAAAAACCGTTCCCAATTTCACGTTTACCAATAAAAAATTCAAATCGATCTGTATATAATGGATTTTTATCATTACGACGAGCTAACGGTGATATTTCTGCCGGGTATTCAGTGATAAATGTTGGCTGAATAAGATGCTGTTCAACAACTTCTTCAAATATTTCTGACTGCAGACGGCCCACCCCCCATGATGGTTCCACAGTTATTCCCAATTTTCTGGCTGTCAGAGAAGCACTCTGAATATCATCAATGTCAGTCAGTGTAATTC
>CAKPUJ010000076.1:0-1550 GCA_934191645.1 uncultured Veillonella sp.
TCCTCATCCTGGCGGATCTCTTCTGCCGCCTTGTCTGCGATGTCTGTGACGAGGTTACCCTTCATCAACTTCTCTACTACGTTGTCTGCTGATACGTTCTGCTGCTCTTTAGCAGCGCCTTTTGTTTCTTTTGCCATTTTGATAATGATTTAAATGTTTGTAAATAAAATTAATTAACATATTGTTACTTCGCCCACACTCCATGATGGATTCGGAATGAATGTCTCACCATTTTTATTGATGGTGATATCACATGGAGCTTTGTGAGCGCAGTTAGCCAAATGAATGAGTGCGAATCTAGCTTCTTTAGCTTGATCCTCACTAGGATACTTAGACTCAAATGCCAATGTCTTGACAATCTTGCCTTTCACCTTCTTAGTCGTATGCACTGGGATCTTCCACATAATCGAGAGGATTTAATTTGTTCTGAAACTTGTCACGTTTATAAGCCTTTGCTTTGGCTTCTGCATGACGTTGACGATACACTTTCTTAGTATTACGTTGTGTTCTACACATGATTACATATTACTTTGAATCATTTTAAATACACAAATAACATCGGTAGAAATACCATAAGAATCACGGAATTTCTTACTTACTCCACAAGACATAATCTTGATGGCATTTGTAAGAGATTCGTTGTTCGGCTCATCGTTTACAGCCTCAGACAATGCAAGCATTAACTTCATTTTGGAGTTGAAAAACTTGCCAAACTTCTCTTTCACATAGATACATGCAGATTCTACTACAGACAACTCTGTAGCATTCTTATTCTCTGCATGGTGCACAATAGCAGAATTTACTTCTGTTTCATCCATTACAGATACATGCACATCATTGATATCAGGTTTAATAGACTTCAGCTTCGAAACCAAAGACATAACCTCTGGTCTGTCTAGCTTAGAGCCCCCGTAAGAAATAATAACGTACTGCTTCATGGCTAATCCTCCTTTGGCATTATGTTAGTACTGGAGGACTGGATGAGCTGCACATGCTTACCGTCTATAATAGTGTCCACAACTTCTGTGTTCGGAACGTCTGGCGGAGTAATAGTTTGATACAAATCCGGCTTGTCAGGCAGATTCATGTATACATGCTTGTTCATCTCAAACTCATTAGATATACTCATCTTAGTTACTGGTTTCCCAGATTTCTCTAAGACTGATACCACATCACGCACAACCTTTTCAGGTATGCTGAAGAACACTGAGTCCTGATGTCTCCACTGATCTCCTGATCTCTGATACTTTATAGCATCAGAGTAGTCTGTAAATGTAGGATTGTCAATTTCCCGCATCATGTTGGTCACCATGAGCGAATCATCATGTCTGATTTCGCTCTTTGTCTGCTTCACATAGTCACATGATGACACTGTAGCAGCTACAATAAGCATGATAAAGCACATGCTAAGCTTTTCAAATAATCTCTTCATTTTGATAATTTATTAGAGATTTAACAAATTAGTTAATTATCCGGGATTTATAGATACACGGAATCATCTATTGTGGACCAGCTAGGGCTTGAACCTAGGACCTCCAGATTGATTTATT
>CAKPUJ010000077.1:0-1506 GCA_934191645.1 uncultured Veillonella sp.
TTGACCAAGCTAAGAGCTAGCTCCTTATCAAGGGCATCCACAAACGACAGGGTTAAGTCACTATCACAGACATACGTTAATCCCTTAGCCTCCCATCGATCGGCCATTTCCTGGAAATAAAGAGGGTCATTATGAATTTCCAAATGATCATGCCCCACATAATAGTCAGCTTGCCCTACCACCTTACGAAGGGCTCCTAAGAATTTTTTATTGCGGGCCTTCAAGTCATCATATTGCATAATCTTTGTGCCAATCATAGATGCCACATATTTAGCCCGTTGTACCTGATCTCTCTGTGGTGCTTCTGGATGAGGTCGATTGGCAAAGAGCATAAGTTGACGAACTTCATCCATGGTATGCCAACCCGGATAGGTATTGTAGGAAAGGTAAGCCGCGCCATGGTCTTCAAGCAAGTCTCGTATAGTATCCAATATCCTATCCTTCACTTGGTCATCCACCCAAGAATAAAGACCGTGAGCAATGATGTAATCAAACTTACCAAAGGATTCATCTAAATCCATAATGTTCTTATGGACCAACTTGATATTGTTAAGACCCAATTCATCCACAATGGCCTGGCCCCCTTCGATCTGCTCTTTGGATAGGTCTACTACCGTATAGTGGGCCTCTTGATTAAGAAAGGCTTGGGTGATGACATTGCCCCCATAGGAACCACCTAACTCAAGAACCTTAGCTGTCTTAGCCGAGGCTACTGTCAAGCCAAATAGGCGGGCGTGAGCCTCTAAGAAAGAGGCTGTCGTATAGGGAAAGGGTTCGGATTGATAGCCCAAATCACTATAGGTATCCTGTGTAGATCGAAGCATTGACTCTAAGCCGATTAAATTATGGTTAGCCATGGGGCACCTCCTAAGAATCCTTGATATGCTTAATCATACTAAAATTACAAACCTTTTCATAGACACAGGCAGGCCATAAAAAAAGCTAGATTAAAGCTCAATGCAATGAGGTTAATCTAGCTCTTAGACCATTATAGGGACTTTTCAAAATAAATAGTTACATGCTTATTACCTGGTAAGGTAGTTTCCTCATATCTCCTAAAGCCCCAGGACTCATACATGGTGCAGAGCCAGGGGTGCTCTGCCGCTGTCCCCAAGGTAATTTTGGGCGCCTTATAGAAATTTACAAGGACCTCTTCTAGGTAGGTCAAGGTTTTATGAGCATAGCCCTTTCTCTTATGCTTAGGATCTGTTACCACATGTCCTAAATGAGGATACGGGCTAGGACCAGGTTTCTTAGACCAAGGAAGGCGGAGGGATATGGATGATACCAACACATCATCCACCCAGAGGCCATAGGTAGGGAAATCCTCTAGCCACTGGTAGGAATCCTGAGGGCTAAAGTCTGCCGCCTTAAAATCAATACCCGCCTCCTTAGAAGCTTGGTAGCCACCAACCAAAAGTTGGTGATAAGCCTCTCGATCACGCCTGTCTAAGAGTCTGAATTCTTCCATACTAGGGCATCTCCTTCTAACAAAGACTATAAGGC